>CAXTTR010000070.1:0-10458 GCA_964247215.1 uncultured Sphingomonadaceae bacterium | reverse complement strand
CCCGGCAGGCTGATCTTCAGGTCGGCGGTGATGCCGTAGCCTCCCTCGGAACGCGGCCCGAAGCCGATCGTCGCGGTAACTGTCGCATTGGACGGAACCTTGATACCTTCCTTGCCCGAAACCGCTTTCATCGCGCCGAGGAAGCAGGCCGAATAGCCCGCCGCGAACAGCTTTTCGGGATTGGCGCCGGGCTCGCCCGAACCGCCCATCTCGCTCGGCACCGTCAACTTGACGTCAACGGCACCGTCTTCGGAGCGTGCCGAACCGTCGCGCCCGCCCGTGGCAGTGGCATTGGTCTTGTAAATAACGTTGACGGGCATGCTGGTCTCCTGAAGCTATTCATTAACGATTGAGCGCGACGGTCTGCGGCGGCGCCGCGCTGCTGACGCGCCATACGGTGTTGCCGAGATCGTCGGCGACCAGCAGCGCGCCCGACTTGTCGATCGCTAGCCCGACGGGACGGCCCTTGGCGTGGTCGTCGCTGGTCAGGAAGCCGGTCAGCACGTTGCGCGGCATGCCGTTCGGGCGACCATCGGCGAAGGGCACATAGACGACCTTATAACCATTCAGCGGGCTACGGTCCCAACTACCATGCTCGCCGACAAAGGCGCCGCCGCGGTAAGCCGCGGGCAGGCTGCTCCCGGTATAGAATGCGAGCCCCAGCAACGCCGCATGCGAGCTCATCGCATAGTCGGGGACGATGGCGCGAGCGACGAGGTCGGGACGTTGCGGCCGGACACGCGGATCGAGATGCTGGCCGAAGTAGCTGTACGGCCAGCCATAGAAGCCGCCGTCGCGCACCGAGGTGATATAGTCCGGTACAAGGTTCGGGCCAAGCTCGTCACGCTCCTGCACCGAAGCCCATAGCTTATTGGTTTGCGGCTCCCAGCTCATCGCGGTCGGGTTCCGCGTGCCGCTGGCGAAGATGCGATGCGCGCCAGTGGCGCGGTCAATCTCCCAGATCGCGGCGCGGTCAAGCCCGGCTGGGAAGCCGTTCTCGGTGATGTTGCTGTTTGAGCCGACGCCGACGTACAGCTTCGAGCCATCGGGGCTGGCGACCATGCTCTTCGTCCAGTGATGGTCGATCGGCCCGCCGGGCAGATCAACGAGCTTGACGCCAGGCGCGGTCATTGTCGTCTGGCCCTCGACATACGGATAACGGATGATCGCGTCGGTGTCGGCGATGTACAGGTCATGCCCAACCAGCGCGACGCCGAAAGGCGAGTTCAGATGCTCGAGGAATACCGTGCGGACGTTGGCGGTACCGCTGCTAGTAGTGTCGCGCAGCAAAGTAATACGGTTCGGCGCATGCGCGCCGGTACCGGCATGACCCTTGATAATGCCCATGATCAGGTCCTTGGGCCGGTTGATCGGAGCCTTGGGTCCGTCGGACTCGACCACCAGGACGTCGCCATTGGGCAGCGTATAGACCTGCCGCGGATGGATCATGTTCCGGGCAAGCGCCTGAACGCGCAAGCCCGGCGCCGCGACCGGGCTCTCGTTCGCCTTCCACGGCTCGGGCGGCGCGATCTGCATGGGCGGCAGCAGATACTGCTTGGGCTCGGGCAGCACCGGGTTTGCGCCGATCTGTGTACTTGGATCGGCGATGGGTGACTGGCCGCAGGCAGCGAGCGCTAGCGCCGATGCAGCGATCCAGACCAGCGACTGAGTGCGGTGCACCATGACAAACTCTCCAGATTATGCCGTCTCGGCAGCGTGCGCGAAGCGATCGCCTGCACTGCGTCGGTTAAGCAGCAATGTGATTCCCGCGGCGACGACGGTCAGCACCGACAGGGTAATCCCGTCCGGCACGACCGACGTGTACGCATCCCGGCTGTGCACGAAGGCGTTGACCAGCGCGAGAATGAGCACGACAGCATAACCTAGCCGCATCGACCAGCTTGGCCAGTGATGGAAGCCGAACGCATCGATCAGCCCGACCGCGACCGCAATACCGCCTGCGATCAAGCCGCCGGTCAGCAGCCATATCGAAAACGTCTCCCACTGCATCGATGCGGTTCGCGAGTACGCAATATCGGTGCATAGCGTGCCAATAAACGCTGCCACAGGCAGCGACATCAGCGCCGGAAAGATCGTCGCGCGCGCTGTCCGGGTTGATCTGACGGTCGGGCTTAACATCTCGCAATGCCCTTGCTGTGGGAAATGTGCGTCGGTCGCGCCGGACATACGCCCGTCCAACAGCGAGGTTCCTTCCAGCGCACGCAGCTAGCGTACGTGCGTCGCCGCGTTCTTCACGTCGACTGGTGCGTCCGCTCTAAGGGCGCGAGACTACCCGGTAGGCGGAATCGCCATGCCCATTGCTGTGCTGCGCGCCACAGTATCACCTCTCGCCGCTCGGCGGCGCATTAGCAGTGCCAGTCCAAGCCCGGCCGCGGCGACGACCGTCATCGCGTAATAGCCGCGCGCGCCGTAATGGTCGTAAAGCGGCCCCGAGATCAGCGTCGCCCCCGCCTGCGTCGGTGCGCTGGCGATAGCCATGTAGATCATCTGCGCCGTCGGCGTCCGCGCGTCGCCGTGCAGCCGCTGGATCAGCCGCATGCCGCCAAGGAACGTCGCCGCGAACGTCAGCGCATGGAGCAGCTGCAGCGGGACCAGCACCGCCAGCGGCGGTAGCGTAGCCAGCGCGCTCCAGCGGATCACCGCGCCGATGCCGCCCGCGACGATCAGCGTCTCGGGCCGGAAGCGCGCCGACCAGCCGCCGAGAAACATGAGAAAGCCAACTTCGGCAACCGTGCCGATGTTCCAGAGCATCGAGATTGTCGTCCCCGACAGATGCTGCTGGTTCGCCCAGATCAGCGACCCCGCGGTGTACAGGAAGCCGTGCGTCGCCTGGATCAGGCCGGCCGCAAAGATGAACAGCGTGAACACCGGGTCACGCAGCATGCCGAGCCCCGCCGCGAGCCGCTCGCTAAATGCCGCCTCGGGAGCGACACCCGCCACCGGCTCGGGCCGCATCCACGCCGCCGCCGCGATCAGCAGCGCCGAGATGCCGAGCAGCCACGCCCAGATCGACCATGGCCCGAAGCGGTCGAGCAGCATACCGACTGCGGTGCTACCGACAACGAACGCCGCAGAGGCCAGCCCGCGCGCGACGCCGTAACTTGGCCGGGCGTTGCGCGTCAGCCGTAGCAGCGCCGTCTCGACTACAGGCAGCAATCCCCAGAACGCGATGTCGAGCAGCAGGACCAGCCCGAACACCGCATAGAAGTCATGCAAGAACCGCAGGATGAGGAACCCGGCGGTGAGCAGCCCGGCAAACAGGAACATCGGCGCGCGCCGGTCGCTGCACCCGTCCGCCCATGCGGCCGTCAGCGGCCCGGCAATGACGCGCGAGAACCCGCCGATGGCAAGTACCAAGCCGATCTGTGTGCCGCTGAAGCCGTGCAGCTTCTCCAGCCACAACGGCAGGAAAGGAATAAGGCAGCCGAAGCCCGCGAAGAACAGGCAGGCGAGCGTCGTCGAACGGATTGCGGGGGTCATCGGGCAATATAGTGGCGGGACAGCAGCCGAACGGCAATCCTCCTTGAAGGACGCTGCCAATCGACGGCAAAGGATTGCCCGTGCCCGCGCTCGCTGCCACAACCGCGAAATTTCTGGAGTCCTATACATGCCTATTCCCGAACTCTTCGACCTGACCGGCAAGACCGCGCTGATCACGGGCTCGTCACGCGGCATCGGCAAGGCGATCGCGCACCGCATGGCCGAGCACGGCGCACATGTCGTCGTCAGCAGCCGCAAGCTCGACGCCTGCGAGCTCGCTGTAGCCGAGATCAACGCCGCAGTCGGGCGCCCCGCGGCGGTGGCAATCGCCGCCAACATCGCGCTTAAGGAGCAGTTGCAGGCGCTGGTAGATCAGACGATCGCACGGTTCGGTCAGATCGACACGCTTGTCTGCAACGCCGCGTCGAACCCGTACTTCGGGCCGCAGGCGGGCATCACCGACGACCAATTCGGTAAGATCCTGCAGAACAATATCGTTTCGAACCATTGGCTGATCAGCATGGTGGCACCGGCGATGATTGAGCGGCGTGACGGCAGCGTCACGATCATTTCATCGATTGGCGGCTTGCGCGCCTCAACGATAATCGGGGCCTATTGCATCTCGAAGGCCGCCGATATGCAGCTGGCGCGCAATCTCGCCGCCGAATATGGGCCTTCAAACGTGCGGGTGAACTGCATCGCGCCGGGGCTGATCAAAACCGATTTTGCTAAAGCGTTGTGGGACGATGCCGATATCCTCGAAGCCTCAACCAGAAACGCGCCGCTGCGCCGCATCGGCACCCCCGACGAGATCGCCGGGATGGCGGTACTGCTCGCCAGCCCGGCAGGCGCGTTCGCGACCGGCCAAAGCTTCGTCATCGACGGCGGCGCGACGGCGGTGTGAACGCTCGCGTTGCTGTCAGCGACAATCGCAAGCTAGACCTACTCGATCTCGAACACCATGTTGACCGTGATCCCTAGCGTTACCTCGCCCGGTGCGACGGGCGGTTCGGGAGCGGCGGTGACTGTCATTCGCCGCGCCATCATCGGCATCGGGCGGGGTTGCTCGCCGCCGCTCTCGGACAGCGACAGCAGGCGCTTGAGGCGCACCCCGGCTGCCTGCGCGTAAAGCTCTGCGCGCTTGCGGGCGGTAGCGACGGCGGCAGTGCGCGCTTCGTCGAGCGCGGCATCGGCGGCGTCGACGCGGAAGTTCGGCCCGCTGAGCTGGTTCGCCCCGGCGGCGACCAGCGCATCGAGCAGCCGTCCGGCGTCGGCGAGCTTGCGGACGCGGAGATTGACGGTGTTGGTCGCCTGATAGCCGGTCAGGACCGGCGGATGATCGTTCTGATAATGGTATTGCGCCTGCAGGTTGATCCCGGCGGTCTGGATGTCGCGTTCGGCGATCCCGGCGCGGCGTACCGCGGCAACCACCGCCGTCATCGCGCGCGCGTTGTCCGCCATCGCCGCCGCCGCAGTCGGCGCGACGCTCACGACCCCGCCAGACAGGTCAGCGATGTCGGGCGCGCGCTCGACCTTGCCTTCGGCGCTGACGCTGATCATCGGCACCGGTGTGCCATTGAGCGCCGCGGCCTGCGCCAGCGCGGGGGCGCTGACGAGCGCCACGATGCCGAGCAGCGCCACTATTGTTTGTCTCAAACGGCGCATGATTACCAGCGGCTCCTATCGTTGCGGCAACAGTGGACGCCGCCAGCTTGCGGAGGTGTGAACCATGCCGCGCAGGTTCACAGAGTCGTTCCGCGCGATCGGTTGAACAATCGCCACAGCGCCAGCAGGATGATTGCGCCGATTAGCGAGCCGATGAAGCCGGCATTCTGCCCGGCGTGGTACAGTCCAAGCTGACGTCCGAGGAAGGTCGCCAACAGCGCGCCCGCGATACCGATCAGCATGGTCATGAAAAAGCCGCCCGGATCGCGCCCGGGCATGATCAGCTTAGCCAACGCACCGACGACCAGCCCGATGATCGCCGCCCAAATCCAGCCTAACATGATCTTTTCCTCCCAAGGACATAAACTAGCCGTCAGGGCCAAAGCTATACGTTGCGCGGGCGTTAATACCAGCCCGAATGATGTGGTAGCTTGGCTCACGCAGAACCTTGACGGCTGCAGCGCCTATGCAGATGCGGCGTCGCACTCGTCTCGACGCGGCTTCGCAGCAGGCCTGATTTGCGCTATTGAAGCAGCTTGCGGCAGGTGCGTTGCTACTGTAACACAGAGCATGGCGGTAGATGGAACGACAATGAACATGTACCCGAACCTGTCGTCGGCGGACGTCGCTGGCAGCATGTCCGTGATGCCGCGCCGTGCGATTCAGCGCTGGCCGATCGTCGCTGTCGTGCTGCTGATCGCGGTGGCGGCGATTGGCTGGTTCATGCACAACCGCGCCGGCGCTAAGGCCGCGGCTGCGGCAGCTAACGCCTCGGCCGATGTCGCGCCGTCGGTCAGCGTCGTCGTACCTGGCCAGCTCGCGGTTGCCGACACCGTTCATGTCACCGGCAGCATCGCAGCGCGGCGCGATCTTCCCGTCGGCATCCAAGGTGACGGCGGCATGGTCACCGACGTCCTCGTCGATGTCGGCCAGAGCGTCAGCCGCGGGCAGGTGCTGGCGCGCGTCGATCACGCCGTGCAGACGCAGCAGGTCGCGTCGATGGCGGCGGGCATCCGGTCGGCGCGTGCCGATGCGGCGCTGGCGCAGGCCGAGCTCGACCGCGCCGTCCGGCTGGTCGACAAGGGTTTTATTTCGAAGGCCGACATCGACCGCAAGACCGCCGCGCGCGACGGGGCCAGCGCCAAGGTGTCGCTGGCACAGGCGCAGCTTGGCGAGATGCAGGCACGAATGGCGCGGCTCGACATCCGCGCGCCCGCGAACGGCCTCGTGCTGACGCGCAACATCGAAGCCGGGCAGGTCATCGGCCCTGCGTCGCCGAGCCTGTTCCGTATCGCCGAGAACGGTATTCTTGAAATGCGCGCACAGGTCGCCGAGCAGGACTTGGCGCGGCTTAAAGTCGGCCAGCCCGCCAACGTCCGCCCGATCGGTTCGACCACCGACTATCCGGCGCGCGTCTGGCTGCTCGATCCGGTTATCGACAACGCCAGCCGCCAGGGTACCGCGCGGCTGGCGCTGGCGTACGCGCCGGGCCTGCGCGTCGGGGCGTTCGCCAATGCGACGATCGCCGCGGGCGAGGCGACGCAGCCGGTGCTGCCGCAGTCGTCGGTGATGGTCGACGATCACGGCAGCTTCGTCTATGTGGTGGGCGGCGACGGCAAGATCGTGCGGCGCAATGTTAAGGTCGGGTCTGTCAATGCGGGCGGCATGAGCATCGCCGCGGGGCTGACCGGCCGCGAACAGGTGGTGCTCAGCGCCGGGGCGTTCCTGCAGCCGGGCGAGAAGGTCAAGCCGGTCGTGACTGCCGCGGCGGCTGCGGGTGCCAGCACCGGAGCGAACTGACATGCGCAATATTTCGAGCTGGGCAATTAAGAACCCGACGTTCCCGATCGTCATGTTCCTCGTGCTGACCTTCCTCGGAGTTGTCAGCTTTAGCCGCATGGCAATCAACCAGAACCCAGACATCAGCTTTCCGGCGGTGACGGTGACAGTTGTCCAGCCGGGCGCGGCACCGACCGAGATGGAAAAGCAGATCACCCAGCGGATCGAGGGCGCGGTCGCGTCGATTGGTAATGTCGAGCATATCACCTCGTGGGCGGTCGAGGGGACATCGGGGACAGTGGTCGACTTTGCCGTCGGCACGCCGACTGACCGCGCCGTCAACGACGTCCGCGATGCGGTGGCGAAGGTCCGTCCCGACCTGCCCGAAGGCATCTACGAGCCGGTTATCCAGCGGATGGACTTCGACGGCAATCTCGGGCGCTATGCGGTGACGACCACCGACATGACGCTCGAGCAGCTCAGCTGGTTCGTCGACAATACCGTCGCCAAGCGGCTGCTGTCGATCCCGGGCGTCGCCGGCGTCAGCCGTTCGGGCGGGGTCAGCCGCGAAATCCGCATCGACCTCGACCCGGTCAAGCTGCAGTCGTACGGCGTCACCGCGGTGCAGATCAACAACGCGCTGCGTAGCCTCAACATCGACGCGGCCGGCGGCCGGACCGAGGTCGCTGGCGCCGAGCAGTCGGTGCGCGTGCTCGGCGGGGCGAAGACCGCCGATACGCTCGCCAACACGCAGATCACGATCATGGGCAACCGTACGATCCGCCTCGGCGATATCGCGACGATCCGCGACGGCACCGCCGAGCAGCGGATACTGGCCCGGCTGAATGGCCGCGAGGTCACCGCGTTCGATGTCCGCAAGGCCAAGGGCGCGTCCGAAGTTCAAACCATGGACAAGGTCACCGCCGAACTCGCCAAGATTTCGGCGGAGAACCCGAAGGCGCATATCGCGATCATCGACGACAATGTGAAATATACGCGCGAGCAGTACCGCTCATCGATCCAGGCGCTGTTCGAGGGGGCCATCCTCGCGGTTATCGTGGTGTTCTTCTTTCTGCGGGACTGGCGAGCGACGCTGATCTCGGCGTTGGCGATCCCCCTGTCGTGCATCCCGGCGTTCTTCTTCATGGACGCCATGGGCTTCACGCTGAACGGTCTCAGCCTGCTCGCGCTGAGCCTGGTCGCGGGTATTCTTGTCGATGACGCGATCGTCGAGATCGAGAACATCGTCCGCCACATGCGGATGGGCAAGACCGCGTGGCAGGCATCGATTGACGCCGCCGACGAGATCGGGCTGGCGGTCGTCGCGACGACAATGGCGATCGTCGCGGTGTTCCTGCCGGTAGCGCTGATGCCCGGTATCTCGGGGCAGTTCTTCAAGCAGTTCGGGCTGACTGTCGTCGTCTCAGTGCTGATGTCGCTGCTGGTCGCCCGGCTGATCACGCCGCTGTGCGCCGCCTATTTCCTAAAGCCCCACGGCGAGCAGGCGCATGCCTCGGGGCGGTTCATGCAGCGCTATATCGCTTTCCTGAGGTGGTCGATCCGCAACCGCTGGTGGACCGTCGCGGGCGGCGGCGTCGCGCTCGGGTTAACGATCTGGCTTGGGATGCAACTGCCGCTGGCGTTCAATCCGCCAGTCGATAATGGCGAAAGCCAGGTCTCGATCGAAATGGCGCCCGGTGTGCGGCTCGAGGATGTCAGCCGCGTCTCGGCGCGCGCCGCGGCGCTGCTCAAGGCCCGGCCCGAGGTGAAGTCGGTGTTCGAAACTGTCGGCGGCGAGGAGGAGGTGCGTTTCGCCACCATCTCGATGACCTTGGTGCCGCGCGCCGAGCGCAAGCTGTCGACCATCGAGTTCGAGCGCGACATGGCACCGGTGCTGCGCAAGCTGCCCGATGCGCGGGTCAACTTTCAGTCGCAGACCGGCGGTTACGGCGGCCATGATGTCACGATGGTGCTGGTCGGCGACGATCCGCTGCAACTTCACGACGCCGGGCTGCAACTCGTCAAGGGCATGAAGCGGATGTCGACATTGCGCGATGCTCATATCGATGCCGACCTGCAGCGGCCCGAGATCGTCATCAAGCCGCACTTCGACCTCGCGGCGCAGCTTGGGGTTTCGGTGCAGGCGCTGAGCCAGACGATCCGCATCGCGACGATCGGCGACGTGCCGCAGAACATGGCGAAGTTCTCGCTGTCGGACCGCCAGATCCCGATCCGGGTGCAGCTGCCGGAGAATGCGCGCGGCGACCTCGCGATGCTTGAGAACCTGCCCGTGCCGACGACGACGGGCGCGACCGTGCCGTTGAAAGTGCTTGCCGACATCAGCTTCGGCGAGGGCGCGACCAAGATCCGGCGCTACAACCAGGGCCGTCGCATTGCGATCGTCGCCGATCTCGCTCCCGGCGCGCACGGCGGCAACGTCAATCAGGAGATCAAGAAGCTGCCTGAGTATAAGGCCCTGCCCGCCGGCGTGAAGGAAGTAGCGGTTGGCGAGGCGCAGTGGATCGGCGAGCTGGTGCTCAACTTCGTTTTCGCGCTGATCGCCGGGGTGCTGCTGGTGTTTGCGGTGCTGGTGCTGCTGTACCGCCGCGTACTGCCGCCGTTCGTCAACATGGCCTCGCTGATCCTGGCACCGCTCGGCGCGGTGATCGCGCTGCTGCTGACCGGTTACGAATTCTCGATGCCGGTCGCCATCGGCCTGCTGATGCTGTTCGGCATCGTCGCCAAGAACTCGATCCTGCTGATCGACTTTGCGATTGAGGAGATGCGCACCGGCATCGACCGGGTCGAGGCGATCCTCGACGCCGGCCGCAAGCGCGCGCAGCCGATCGTGATGACCTCGGTCGCGATGGTCGCGGGCATGCTGCCGGTGGCGCTGGCGCTCGGCGGCGATGGCTCGTGGCGCGCGCCGATGGGCGTCGCGGTGATCGGCGGCATCACGCTGTCGACGATCCTGACGCTGATCATCGTGCCGGCGACGTTCACCATCGCCGACGACATCGAGAAGTGGCTGGCACCGCGCATCGGCCGGGTGCTGACCAACGGCGGTGCGGGTGCGGCGGGGAGCATGCCGACGCCCGCGGCGACCCCGGCGGAATAGGACGACCGCGCTGCGCGTCGCCCTCAAGCCGTTCGAGCTTGCCGATACGCCGTTCCACCGGATGCGGCTGCTGGCGACGCTGTTGCTCGTCGCCATGGCGGGGGTATTCACGCTCGCCACGATCTATCAGGGCGCGCATCCATCGCTGAGCTACGTGCGCGCTTTCGCCGAGGCGTCGCTGGTCGGCGGGCTGGCGGACTGGTTCGCCGTCACCGCGCTGTTCCGTCATCCACTCGGGCTGCCGATCCCGCACACCGCGATCATCCCGAACAACAAGGACCGCATCGGCGACAGCCTCGCGCGGTTCCTCAAGGAAAACTTCCTCACCCCCCGGGTCGTCGCGCGGCGGCTCGAGACGTTCGACGTCGCCGGCGCGGCGGCGCGCTGGCTGGCGG
>CAXTTR010000069.1:2060-10732 GCA_964247215.1 uncultured Sphingomonadaceae bacterium | reverse complement strand
ACATTACCCAGTTCGCGGACGTTGCCGGGCCAATGATGCGCCTTGATCTTGCACAGCGCCGCCGCCGTCGGCCACAGCGCGAGACTTCCCTGCCGCCACAGCGCCGCTGCGATCGGCGCGATATCGTCGATGCGCGAGGCTAACGGGGCGATCGACAGCGGAAACACCGCGAGCCGGTAGAATAAGTCAGCCCGGAATCGTCCCGCGGCGACTTCGGCGGCAAGGTCGCGGTTGCTGCAGGCGATGATACGCACGTCGATCTTGTGCGCCGTCGTTGCGCCGATCGGCATTACTTCCTGCTCCTGCAGCACGCGCAGCAGCTTGGCCTGCAGTGCCAGCGGCAACTCGGTGATCTCGTCGAGCAGCAGCGTGCCGCCGTCAGCCGCGCGGAACAGCCCCTTGGCGCTCGCCGACGCTCCGGTGAAGGCACCGCGTTCGTGCCCGAACAGCATCGCTTCGAGCATCGTCTCAGGCAGTGCCGCGCAATTGACCGCGACGAGACTGGTCTCGCAGCGCGGCGAGCGCTGGTGAATATAGTTCGCCAGCACCTCCTTGCCGGTCCCGGTCGCGCCGGTGATCAGCACGCTGACATCGCGCGATGCGACGCGGGCAGCGAGGTGGAGCAACGCTTGCGAAGCGGGTGCAACGGCTGCCGGTACGCTGCCGCGAGCAATTGCCGCGATCAGTGCAGCGGCGAAATCGAGGTCGTCGCGATCGAAGCTGAGACTGCCGCGGCAGCCCGGTTCGGGCGATCTCGAGTATGCCGGAATGTCAGTGCGCCCGACCCGGACGAAGCGCGCTGTGGTGGCAGGCTCGCCAGCGGCGATGATCGCGATCGTATCGCAGCAGGCCGCTGCCGATACGTCTCCGCCGAACTGCCGCAGGGTGTCAGCCAGGCACGGATGCAGCGCGGCGGCGGCGTCAGAAATCCAGACTGTGTTCGCGGTCATGCTCGGTGCCCCCGGTGACGTACGGGGTACAAAGCAAGGGCCGTGCCAAGCAGTCGTCAGTGCGGAGAGCGGCTGAAACCGTCAAGGAACAGACGCCGCTGCGTCAGCAAAACGTCAGGCCGTCAACCGTTTGACGCCTCCCACCTCTCGGCAACTACCTGTTCGACCAGCTTCACAGCATGCGTCCGCTCGATGGTCCCGCCGCCCAGCACTCGCGAGCCCCGGTAGAGCACCGCGGCCTGCCCCGGCGAGACGCCGTACTCGGGAGCAGCAAAGCTCAGCCGTTCACCCTGCAACTTCGCCGGCACCGCGGCAGCCATCGACCGTACCTTGACCTCGACCGGCTCGCCCTGCGTCAGCAGCTGCTTGCTACCCAGCCAGTTAAGCTCGCCCAGCTCGAGTGCATCGACCGCCAATGCCCGCCGTGGCCCAACGATAACCCGCCGCGCCTCGGGCTCGATGCGAACGACATAATGCGGCTCCGACAGCCCGCCGATGTCGATGCCGCGGCGCTGGCCGATGGTGAAATTGATCAGCCCGCGATGCTGCCCGAGCACCGCGCCGCGCAGATCGACGATGTCGCCCGGCGCATCGGCCTCAGGACGCAGGCGGCGGACGACAGCGGCGTAATCCTGTTGCGGCACGAAGCAGATATCCTGGCTGTCGGGCTTTGCGGCGACGCTGAGCCCGAGCCGCTGCGCCTGCTCGCGGACACGGCGTTTGCTCATGCCGCCGAGCGGGAAGCGCAGATAGTCGAGCTGTGCTGGCGTGGTCGCATAGAGAAAATAGCTCTGATCCTTGGCCGGATCGATGCCGCGGTGCAGCTCGGCCCCGTGCGACCCTTCAAGGCGGCGCACATAATGGCCGGTGGCGAGACAATCCGCACCGAGGTCGCGCGCGACGTCGAGCAGGTCGCGGAACTTCACCGTCTGATTGCACCGGATGCACGGTACCGGCGTCCGTCCGGCCAGATAGCTGTCGGCGAAGTCATCGATGACCGCGCTCCGGAAAGCGCTTTCGTAATCGAGCACGTAGTGCGCGATCCCGAGTTGCGCGGCAACCCGGCGGGCGTCGGCGATGTCGGCCCCGGCGCAGCAGCCGCCGGTGCGCGCCGTTGCAGCACCGTGATCGTACAGCTGGAGCGTTACGCCGATCGTCTCGCATCCGGCTTCAGCGCACAATGCCGCGACAACCGCCGAGTCGACGCCTCCCGACATCGCGACGACAACGCGAGTCCCGGCAAGGGGCAGCATGGGAAGATCGTCGGTCATGGTTTGCAGTTGGCGATAGGCTATGCGGCGTCAAGCTCCGGAGACTGCGGAAAACCGTGCTTTAGGGGGAAGCCGATCTCAGGAAGAGTCACTGATACAGGTTAAGAACCCTTTCGTTACAGTAGTTTAATCGTCACACCTGTCGAATTAGCTTTACGCGGACACCGAAACGGCGTTCATGTTGATTAATGTGTCTCGCACCCGCAGATACATCGTGATCGAGGGGGCTTAGTATGCGTGTTTTACTGATCGAGGATGACCGGCTGATGGCACGGTCACTGGCGCTGATGCTGAACGGCATCGGCGTCGAGCACGAGACCGTCGCCGAGGGCGAGGCCGCGATCGAATTGGCGCGTGTGTATGATTACGACGCAATCCTGCTCGACCTTAATCTGCCCGACGTGCATGGCTACGAGGTGCTGCGGCGGTTGCGGCTGGCGCGTGTGACGACGCCGGTGATGATCGTGTCGGGTGACAACGAGGTTGCCACCAAGGTCAGCGGCTTCGGTTTTGGTGCCGATGACTATGTCACCAAGCCGTTCCAGCGTGATGAGCTGGTAGCGCGGCTGCATGCGCTGGTCCGGCGCTCCAAGGGCCACGCCGAGTCGATCGTGCGGACCGGCTCGATGGCGATCGACCTCGCGGCGCGCACCGTTTCGGTCGACACCCACCGCGTGCCGCTGACCGGCAAGGAATATGCGATCCTCGAACTGCTGTCGCTGCGAAAGGGCATGACGCTGACCAAGGAGATGTTCCTGACGCATCTTTATGGCGGCCGCGACGAGCCCGAGCTCAAGATTATCGACGTATTCATCTGCAAACTTCGCAAGAAGCTTGCGACGGCGGGCGACAATGCGGCGACATGCATCGAGACGGTGTGGGGCCGCGGCTACGCGCTCCGCGATCCCGAGGTCGATGTCATGCCGCAGGCGAAGGTCGCCTGAGCTAGTCGTCGGCCGCAGCGCCCGGCTCGCTGCGTCCCCTGCGTCCTTGCGCCAGTGTGCGGAAGACTCCGCGCAACGTGCGCACCTCCTCGGCGCTGAACGCCGGGCGGGTGAGCAGGTTACGTAGCGTCCGCCGCGCATTGGTCGCGGCGACCCCGCGCTTGAAATACTCTGCCGTCTCCAGCTCGGCTTCGACTGCGACGATCAGCCGTTCGAGCTCGGCGTGCTCGGCGGGACCGTTATAGTTGACCATCACCGACGCCGGCGTGCTGTCCGCTGCCTTGAACCACTCGTAGCTCGCCAGCAGCACCGCTTGCGACAGATTAAGCGAGCCGAAATCGGGATTGACCGGGATCGTCAGCACCGCATGCGCGACCGCGAGGTCATCGGTTTCCAGTCCCGAGCGCTCGGGGCCAAACAGGATGCCGCTGGCGAGCGGCCGCGCGCGGATGTCGGCGGCGGCTTGCGGCGGAGTCAGCACCGGGCGCGTCAGTGCGCGGTTACGCAGCGTCGTCGCGTAGACGAAGCGCAGGTCGGCGACGGCCGCAGCGACGCTGTCGAAAACGCGCGCGTTTGCCAGTACGTCGTCGGCGCCGCTGGCGCTCGGCCCGGCATCGGGATTGGGCCAGCCGTCGCGCGGCGACACCAGCCGCAGGTCGCCGATGCCGAAGTTCAGCATGGCACGCGCGCACGAGCCGATGTTGGCTCCGAGCTGCGGGCGGACGAGAATAATCGCGGGGGGGATCGCGCTGGCAGTGTTCCCGGAGCTTGGCTCGCTCACTCGCGCTCGTTAGCGATAAGCCGGAGTGCACTCGCGCTCGGATCTGCGCCGTTGCTCAGACCGCCGGCAAATTCCTCAAAGTCGCGTGCCTCGCGGAAATCGCGGTAAACAGAGGCGAAACGGATATACGCGACCGGGTCGAGCGTCTGCAGCCCTTCCATCACCATTTCGCCGATCTGGCCGACCTCGATCTCGCTGTCGCCGAGCGACTCCAGGCGTCGCACCACGCCGGTCACCAGTCGCTCGATCCGCGCCGGTTCGAGCGGGCGCTTCCTGCAGGCGATGCCGACCGACCGCGCCAGCTTATCGCGGTCGAACACCTCGCGCTTGCCCGATTTCTTGATCACCATCAGTTCGCGCAGCTGAATACGCTCGAACGTCGTGAATCGCGCGCCGCACGCCGGGCATTGCCGCCGCCGCCGGATCGCGCTGCCGTCCTCGGTCGGACGGCTGTCCTTCACCTGGCTGTCGTCGTTGGCGCAAAACGGGCAGTGCATTACGGGCTCAGGCGGGGTAGATCGGGAAGCGCTTGCAGAGCGCGCGGACGCGGACGTTGACCGCCGCCTCGACCGCCGCGTTGGCCTCTTCACCGTTCGCCGCGAGCCCGTCGAGCACGTCGGCAATCATATCGCCGATCGCCGCGAATTCGGCGAGGCCAAAGCCGCGGGTCGTGCCAGCGGGCGAGCCGACGCGGATACCGCTCGTCTTCGCCGGCGGCAGCGGGTCGAACGGCACGGCGTTCTTGTTACAGGTAATCCCGGCGCGCTCCAGCGCCTCGTCGGCTGCCTTGCCGGTGATGCCCTTCGGCGTCAGGTCGATCAGCGCAAGATGTGTGTCGGTGCCGCCCGCAACGACCGCGCAGCCGCGCTCGACGAGCTTTGCCGCGAGCACCTGCGCGTTGGCAACGACGGCGCGCGCATAGTCCTTGAAGCCCGGTTCGAGCGCCTCGCCGAACGCCACCGCCTTCGCTGCGATGACGTGCATCAGCGGGCCGCCCTGCAGCCCGGGGAAGACAGCAGAGTTAAACTTCTTACCCAGCGCTTCGTCGTTCGACAGGATCATGCCGCCGCGCGGCCCGCGCAAGGTCTTGTGCGTCGTCGTCGTCACCACATGCGCGTGCGGCAGCGGACTCGGGTGGATACCCGCCGCGACCAGTCCGGCAAAGTGCGCCATGTCGACGAGGAAATACGCGCCGACCGCATCGGCGATCGCCCGGAAGCGCGCGAAGTCGATGATTCGCGGATAGGCCGAGCCGCCCGCGATGATCAGCTTGGGCTTGTGTTCGCGCGCGAGGCGCTCGACCTCGTCATAGTCGATCAGCTGGTCCTCGCGGCGGACGCCGTACTGCACCGCGTTGAACCACTTGCCCGACATCGACGGCGCGGCACCGTGTGTCAGATGCCCGCCCGCCGCGAGGCTCATGCCAAGGATAGTGTCGCCGGGCATCGTCAACGCGAGCATCACCGCGCCGTTCGCCTGCGCGCCCGAGTGCGGCTGGACATTGGCGTAGGCGCAGTTGAACAGCGCCTTGGCGCGGTCGATCGCCAGTGTCTCGACTGCGTCCGACGGCGCGCAGCCCTGGTAATAGCGCTTGCCCGGATAGCCTTCGGCGTATTTGTTGGTGAACACCGACCCCTGCGCTTCGAGGACGGCGCGGCTGACGATGTTCTCGCTGGCGATCAGCTCGATTTGCTCCTGCTGGCGCAGCAGCTCGCGCGCGACAGCGTCGGCGACGCCGCGATCGGCGGTGGCGAGATTGTCGCTGAAGAAGCCGTCGGGCTGGGTCGACTCGGGCTGTATCCAGGCGGGTGCGGTGCTCATACAAAGGCCTCCTGCAAGCTCAATTTGTCGACGCGCGCCGCATGACGCCCGCCAAGGAAATCGGTGGTCAGAAACGCGTGCAGGCAATCGCGCGCCACCTCGACGCCGATGATCCGGCTGCCGAGCACCAGCACATTGGCGTCGTTGTGACTGCGCGCCAGCCGCGCCATCAGCCCGCTGGTGCACAGCGCCGCGCGCACCGCCGGATTACGATTGGCGGCGATGTCCATGCCAATCCCCGAACCGCACACCGCGACGCCGTAGCTGGCGCGGCCTGATGCGACGGCATCGGCGACGGCGCGGCCATAGTCTGGATAATCGACCGAGCGTTCGGCATCGTTGGTGCCGAGATCAAGCACGGTATAGCCCTGAGCCCGCAGTTCATTGGCGAGCAACGCTTTGAGCGCGAACCCGGCGTGATCGGCGGCGAGGGCGATGGTGGCTGAGGTCATGATACCCGATGATTGCCGCGGATGGCCCGCATACCACATCTAGCGGTGATTGCGGCAGCGAACAATCTATCGCGTAGTCAATCCGGCCTAGCCGTTGACGTGCAGTTCGGGCTTAGGCAGCCAGTTATGGATCGACGTCGCGGCGATCGCGGCATGCCCCATCGCGACGCTGATCTGGTCGAGCCCGGCGACGATATCGCCCGCCGCCCAGACACCCTCGAGCGAGGTCTTCATGTGATCGCCGGGCGGAATACAGGCATCGTTGATCAGCTCGAGCCCAAGCTCGTGCGCCAATCGCGAGTTGGCCTTGCTGCCAAGCGCTGCGTACATCGTGTCGAAGACGCGAACATCGCCGTTGGCGAGCCGAGCGCGGACCTTGCCGTCGTTGAAGTCGAAACGTTCAACCGGCGTCTCGATGACGGCGATGGCGGCATCACGCAGCACCTCGCGCTGTTCGGCGTCGAGGTCGGCGAAGCTGGCCGGCAGCAACGTCACCTCGGCGCTGTAGTGGCGCAGGAAGCGCGCCTCGGCGACGCCATGTTTGTCGCTGCCGAGCACGGCGATGCGCTGACCGCGCGCCTCGAAGCCGTCGCAGACCGGGCAATAGCGCAGCAGTCCAGCGGCAACCGCGGCATCGTGCGTCGCGGCGTCAAGATTAGGCGGGCGGTGATTCGTCGTGCCGGTGGCGATCAGGACAGCGCGCGACGCGATCCGCTGCTCGCCCACCGCGACGACGAAGCTGGTGCCCTCGCGCGTGATATGGTCGACCTTGCCGCGGTGGATAATTGTACCGTAACGCTCCGCCTGCTCGGCCATGCGGTGCAGCAGTTCGGGTCCGGTGATGCCGTCGGGAAAGCCGGCGTGGTTGTGCGATGTCGGGATCCAGCGCGCCCGGCTACCATCCGCATCGACCACCGTCACCGAGCGCAGGAAGCGCGCGAGGTATATCGCTGCGGTTAACCCCGCCGGGCCACCGCCGACGACCAAGCAGTCGACCTGCTCCATCCTATCCCTCCGCATGCCGTTGTGATCGGACCAGACACTATCGCCAACGTATGATTGATGGATATCGCGCTATTCGCCTGGCTTTAAACCGCGTACCGCCTCACCCGCCGGAACCCCGGCGCGCGCGAGCACATCACCGCGCTTCATCATCTTACACCGCGTCGGCGATAGCTGGCCGACGCTTGAAGCAGCAGTCCGCTGTTCACCCATATGCGCCGCAGCTTCGCCGCAGGCTAGTAGCGCTGACGCGATTATCCTCCAAATCCGTGCGCTTCTCCCATGCCGCCGCCGAAGCCGCCGCGCGAGATCACCGCGCTGCGTGATTGGACCATCGCGGGCGCGCTGGCACGGCCGTTGAACGCGTCCGAGCCTAAGCTTGTCCGCCCGCTGCTGTCGCGGAACACAGGCGTGCCCGCGCCACCGAAGAAGCTGCCGCCGCGGTCGCGATACATCGGCGCGCCGAGATAGCCGCCGCCACCGCCATTGAGCATTCTCCCAACGATGAAACCCGTCAGCAGCGGCGTGAAAAAGCTGCCGCCGCCGTTGTCGCGCGGCACGCAGCGGTCGACGCCAAAGCGCTCCTCGCAACTGCCGCGGTCGCCGAAGCGCGGCGCGTTCGCCTCGTTGGCCTTCTGCGCCTGCTCGTATGCCAGCTGGCATTGATCGGCGGGGATCGCGCCCTTGGCTTTGCACTCGGCGACCGAGGCGTAGCTGACCGCGGCGACCGGCTTGCCGCCGTTGCTGCCGTCACCCCACTGCGGCGGTTGCGGGGCGTGATTATCGCACGCCGTCAGCGAGACGCCGATGCCTGCCATCAACGTCGTCAGCCGGAGTGATTGGGAGCGCTTCATCGTCGTACCCTCTTAAGCCCGGAACTCGCCGAGTTCGAGCCCGACGCCGAGCATGATCTCGAACGACACGTCGCCCGCGTCGGTTTCCATGTCCATTGCCAGCAGCAATTCCTTGCCGTTGTCACCGAGCGGCCGGGCGAACAGCATGCAGACCTGGAAGATACGCCGGTCGACGATGCCGTCGCGGTCGTCGTGGATGTCTTCCCAAAAACTTACCGGCTCCTGATACGGGCTGTCGTCGCCAAACCACAGCCGCCGGTATTCGGGCAGCTCGGGCGCGGTGAACACCGGCGCGCTCAGCCGCCGCCGGAACACGTCGCGGTCGGCGGGGACGCCCGGATACAGGCTGTCCCACGGCGCGAACAGCGTGACGTCGCTGATGTCCTGGCCGGCGCGGTCGCTGGTGACGGCCTGAAACATGATGTCGTCGTCGGTGTAGAAGCGGTGGACAAAGCCGCCCTCGTTCAACTCGACCATGCCCTGCGCGACGATCTGCAAGGTGTCGCCGGTGAACGGGAACTTGAGTCCATCGCCGAACCGCCGCCACGCCAGCGGGTCGACCATGACGGTGCGGCCAAGCGTGACGTTGCGTACCGC
>CAXTTR010000069.1:0-2050 GCA_964247215.1 uncultured Sphingomonadaceae bacterium | reverse complement strand
GACGGGCGCGGGCTGCTGGCCGAAAAGGCGCTCGAACATGCGGAGTCCTGTGTGACGACGTGGCGTTCATAGGCGAACTCGCCGGACGCGGAAAGTGGCTGCGCGGTGCACCGTTGCGCCACTGGCATCGCGGCTCGATCACCCTTATGTGGGCGCAACGTAACCGAGGGGGCTCTGCCATGACTGCTGCCTGGACGCTCGCTTCGCTGCATGCGGCACTCGACGACAGCCCGGCGCGGGCCGCTGGCGAGCTGACGACCCGCCTGCTCGACGATCACGGCGACGAGCACAGCCCGGTGCTGCTGGTGATAATGGCTGGCCACGGCGACCTTGAAATCTTCGTCGATGTCGGCCCCAGCCAGATCACTGCATCGACGTTGCTGTGGCCGTGCGACGAACAGCCCGACCGTAACGGTTTCAACGAGTTCCTGCTGCGCACGCAAAAGGTCATGCCGCTGTCGAACTTCGGTATCGTCAGCGTCAATGGCCGCGACTTCTATGAGCTCGCCGGCGAACTGGCGACGACGAGCCAGATCGACGACGTGCTGACCGAGCTGCGGACGCTCGCCGAGAACGCCATCAGCGCGGCGACCGACCTGCACGGCAGGCACGCGGCCTAACTCACTCCGGAGACGAGACATGGCGATCTGGAACAAGCTGTTCACCCTCGGCCGCGCCGGAGCGCACGATGCGACAAGCGCGGTGGTCGACGCCAACGCAATGCGCATCCTCGATCAGGAACTGCGCGATGCCGATGCGGCGCAGGGCAAGGCGCGCGACGATCTCGCCGGGCTGGTAGCGCGGCGGCGTATCCTGGAAAACGAGCTCGACAGCCTGCGCTCGCAGTCGGCGAAGTATGAGGCATCGGCTCGCGCTGCGATGGCGAAGGGCAACATGGACTTGGCGCGCGAAGTGGCACAGCGGATTGCCGATCTTGAGCGCGACATCGCGCTCAAGGCCCCGCAGGCGGCTGACATGCGTACCGCCGAGGACCAGCTGCACGCGACGATCGCCGCGACCGATCGCAAGATCGACCAGCTGCGGCGCGAGGTCGAGATCGTGCGAGTGAACGAATCGGTGCAGAAGGCGCAGGCCTCGGTAGCGGCGCGCGGCGCAGGCGCAGGCAGCTCGCTCGGCTCGGCGGCGGAGAGCCTGGCGCGCATCCGCGAGCGCCAGATGATGCGCGGCGAGCAGATGCGCGCCGCGGGCGAGCTCGAAGACCAGCGCACCGGGGCCGACCTCGACGAGAAGCTGCGGCTGGCGGGACTGGCTCCGGGGCAGTCGTCGGCGGATGACGTACTAGCGCGGCTGGCGGGCCCGGCCGCGCCGCAGCTGCAGATCGGCGCGCGCGACGACCGCAAGCCGCACGACGACACGCATAGCGTCTGAGGCCGCGATGCGCCGCATCCCGATGACCCCGCGGCCCGACTGGCAGGCCAAGGCGGACGCGGTCGGCTTCGTCTATCACAGCGCCGGTGGCGTGCAGTATTGGGACGAGAGCGCCGCCTACGCCTTCACGCTTCCCGAGATCGAAGGCGCGCTCGAACCGGCAGCGGCCGAGTGCCACGCGATGTGCCTCGACCTCGTCGCCGAAGTCGTTGCCAGCGAGGCGCTACTGACCCGGCTGGCGATCCCCGCTTCGCATCACGACTTCGTCGCATCGTCATGGCGGAGCGCGCAGCCGTCGCTCTACGGCCGCTTCGATTTCGCCTATGATGGCAGCGGCCCGCCCAAGCTGTACGAATATAATGCCGACACCCCGACCGCAGTGTTCGAAGCGGCTACCTTCCAGTGGCTGTGGCTCGAAGAGATGCTCGCCACCGGCCAGCTGCCGCCGGGAGCCGATCAGTTCAACCAGCTGTTCGACCGCCTGCGCGACCGCTTCGCAGCGATCTTCCCGAGCGGCGGCTTCGTGCATTTCGCGGGCGACGCGACTGCCGTCGAGGACCGGCAGACGCTGCGCTTCTTCGAGGACCTCGCGACGCAAGCTGGCATAAAGCCCAAGTTCGTCGCCATGCGCGATTTCGGGCTGAATGCTGACGGGCGTTTC
>CAXTTR010000068.1:8399-10757 GCA_964247215.1 uncultured Sphingomonadaceae bacterium | reverse complement strand
TTTCTACCCAGTGTACGTGACCGCACAGCAACTGCATGGCCTCGACCGCCGTTGCACCATGCGTTCGCCTCTAGCGCAATTCAGAGAGCATCCGTTGCGATGGCCTCATCTTAAACGGTCGACCCCCATGCCGACGCTGGGGCTGATCGCGACCAGCGCGATGTCGGCATGAAGCCGGTCAATCGTTGGCCGGAACCCTTGCTGCGCGCGGCTGGGAACGCGCGATCGACAATTGCAAGAGGCGCACTTCGGCGGCGCTGCGGTCAGCGAGCAGTTCGCCGGTGAAGTGCTCGCCGTCCCAGATCGACCACCATGACAATTTGTGGCCGCTGCGCGCCTCCCACAACGCCCGGTGCTCCGGCAGCCGCCGCGGACTCGACCGGTAGGCGGCGAGAATGACTTCATCGTTGTCGCGGATCCAGCCCAACGCGATGGAGAGGGTCTTCACACCGGTCCTTGCCAGCCATTCCTGCAC
Source organism: uncultured Sphingomonadaceae bacterium (assembly GCA_964247215.1). GTDB lineage: Bacteria > Pseudomonadota > Alphaproteobacteria > Sphingomonadales > Sphingomonadaceae > Polymorphobacter_B. The sequence goes on along the minus strand of CAXTTR010000068.1, from coordinate 10,282 downwards.
GGCGGTGGCGATAAACTTGGCGCCATCGTCTGCCCTCTCTTCGCTCCACCGTGCCCCGACCGTGCACGCTTGGTAAATCGTCATTTGGCGGACGCGGAAACCGCAAGAAGTTGGTCTATGCGTGCCCAAAATGCGTCACTGCTGGTCGGCATCACTCGGCAGTGCGTCGAGGTTTCGCTGCAGACGCCCGATCAGCCCGATCAACCTGTCGAAGTCCGTACCAGAGAAGCCGTCGATGACGCCCGCGTAGACTGGCGCGCTGATTTTTCGTGCTGCCGCCAGTAGCTCGTTGCCGGCATCGGTCAGGATCACTTGGCGCACCCGGCCGTCGCCGGGCTTGGCCTCCGACGATACCAGCCCAGCTTTCTCCATACGCTGGACGATCCGCAGCATGGTCGACAGGTTGATGACCGCCGCGTCCGCCAGCTCGCCGACGCTGCGCGGCATCCGCTCGCCCAGCACCATCAGCACCCGCCAGTTCGGAATATCGAGCCCGATCGTCCGCAGCCGCCCCTCGATAATGATATTGTACCGGCTGACAGCGCGGTTGAGCAGGTAAAACGGGTAGCGGTCGACCTTGAAGCCCGGGCTGCCGGGGTCACCCAGCTTGCGGTTGTCGTCGGGCATGCTGTCCGGGTTAAACACACCGCGCAACTAGTCTGTGTGATCTTTGCAGGCAACGCCGGGGATGATTGCATGTGCAAGTTTTATCGGTCACACTCCGAGTCGTCATCGGGACAGGGGAAATTGTATGTCGGCCGAGCTTCTCCACGACTTCGCGCAAGCCGTCGCCAGCGGCACGATCCGCGCCGTCGACCTCACCCAAATTCTGTCGGAGGAAACGCCGGTGCTCGTCCTGCCTGACGAATTTGGGCAGTGCGCCGCGTTCAGCCGCGAAGAAATCTCGCGCTACGACGAGCGGGGTGTCGCCTGGTACTGGAACAACTTCACTGTCAGCGAGCACACCGGCACGCACTTCGATGCCCCGGTCCACTGGATCACCGGCCGCGATCGCGCCGATAACTCGGTCGACAGCGTCCCGGCCCGCGATTTTGTCGCGCCAGCCGTGGTCATCGACTGTTCCAAGGAAGCTGCCGCCGACCCCGACTTCCTGCTCACCGTGCCGTTTATTGAGGCGTGGGAGCAGGTCCATGGCCGCATCCCGCCGCGCAGCTGGGTGCTGATGCGGACCGACTGGTCGAAGCGTGCGCCCGAGGATTACGTCAATCGTCGCAAGGATGGTGCCCACACCCCGGGACCCGACCCCGACGCAGTCCGGCTGCTCGTCCACGGCCGTGCCGCGCACGGCTTCGGCGTCGAGACGATAGGCACCGATGCGGGACAGGCGCACCTGCTGACCCCCGCCTATCCGGCACACACCTTTTTCCACGAGGCTGGGCGCTACGGTCTGCAGTGCCTCGAGAACCTCGATCAGTTGCCGCCGACCGGCGCGGTGATCGTTGCCGCACCACTTAAGATCAAGGGCGGCTCCGGCAGCCCGCTGCGCGTTCTCGCGCTGGTCCAGGACTAGGCCTCGTGGCGGAACGTTCGTTCGCGCGCGAGGTCGAACATCTCCGGCTCGGCGCCGGTGATGTCTTCCACGGCGAAGGCATCCTCGCGGTTACCAAGGGCTTGCTCCAGGCGGGCGTCGCCTATGTCGGCGGCTACCAAGGCTCGCCAATCAGCCACTTGATGGACGTCTTCGCCGATGCGGACGGGCTATTGAAGGAGCTCGGCGTCCACTTCGAGGCCAGCGCCAGCGAGGCGACCGCGGCGGCGATGCTCGCCGCATCGGTGAACTACCCGCTGCGCGGCGCGGTCGCGTGGAAATCGGTAGTCGGCACCAACGTCGCCTCGGATGCGCTGTCGAACGTCGCGTCGGG
>CAXTTR010000068.1:0-8389 GCA_964247215.1 uncultured Sphingomonadaceae bacterium | reverse complement strand
CACCGGTGGCGCGCTGATCATCGTCGGGGAGGACTATGGCGAGGGCTCCTCGATCATGCAGGAGCGCACCCACGCGTTCGCGATGAAGTCGCAGATGTGGCTACTCGACCCGCGCCCGAACTTGACCAGCATCGTCGACATGGTCGAGAAGGGCTTCGAACTTTCGGAAGCCTCGAGCACGCCCGTCATGCTTGAACTTCGCGTCCGCGCCTGCCACGTCACCGGCCAGTTCGTCGCCAAGGACAACGTCCGCCCGCTATTGACGGTGGGGGAGGCCGCCTCCAACCCGCGCCGCGCCACCGACCGCATCGTCCTGCCGCCCGCGAACTTCCTCCACGAAAAAGAGAAAATCGAGCAGCGCTGGCCGGCTGCGCTCCGCTTCGTCGACGAGCAGCGCCTCAACGAGCATTTCGGCCCGCCTAACGGCGAGATCGGCGTCATCGTCCAGGGGGGGCTGTTCAACAGCCTCAACCGCGCGCTCGAGTCAATCGGGCTGTCCGACGCCTTCGGCAACGCCGAGGTTCCGATCTATTGCCTCAACGTCACCTATCCGTTGCTGCCCGACGAGGTCGCCGCTTTCTGCCTCGGCAAGACCGCGGTAATGATCGTCGAGGAAGGCCAGCCCGAGTTCATCGAGCATGAGCTCAACACGCTGGTCCGCCGCGCCGACTTGCAGACGCGTATCGTCGGCAAAGACGTGCTGCCCCGCGCCGGCGAGTACACCGGGCAAGTGTTGGTCGAGGGGCTGACCAAGTTCCTCCGCACCTACGCTCCGGCACTCGCCCCCGACCTCCCGGCTCCGGTCGTGCCTGAAGCGAAGCCGCTCGCCGTTGCCGAGGTGCCGCAACGGCCCGCCGGCTTCTGCACCGGCTGCCCCGAGCGCCCGATCTTCACCGCGATGAAGCTGGTCGAGCGCGAACTCGGGCCGAGCCACGTCTCCGCCGATATCGGCTGCCACCTGTTCTCGATCCTGCCGCCGTTCGCCATCGGCAACACCACGATGGGCTATGGCCTCGGCGCGGCCGGCGCGGCGGCGTTCCGCCCGTCGGGACAGGCGGACTCGAAGCGCGCCATCGCGATCATGGGCGACGGCGGCTTTTGGCATAACGGACTGACCTCCGGGATCGGCAACGCGGTCTTCAACCAGGACGATTCGGTGACGCTTATCGTCGACAACGGCTATTCGGCGGCGACCGGCGGGCAGGACATTCTGTCGTCGTCCGCCGGCAACCCGAGCCGCAGCACCCATCATTCGATCGAGCGCGCGATCCGCGGCATCGGCGGCGAATGGGTTCGCACCCTGACCCGAACCTACGACGTCGAGGCAATGCGCGACGCGTTGCGCGAGGCGCTGACCACGAAGGTAGCCGGGCCCAAGGTCATCATCGCCCAATCGGAGTGCATGCTCAATAAGCAGCGCCGCGAGAAGCCGCTGGTGGCCAAGGCTGTCAAGGCCGGCAAGCGTGTCGTCCGCGAGCGTTTCGGCATCGACCCCGACACCTGCACCGGCGACCATAGCTGCATCCGCTTGTCGGGCTGCCCGTCGCTCACCGTCAAGCCCAACCCCGACCCCCTCCGGCTCCATCCGATCGCGCATGTCGAGAACAGCTGCGTGGGTTGCGGGCTGTGCGGCGAGGTCGCGCACGCCGCCGTGCTGTGCCCGAGCTTCTACCGCGCCGAGATCGTCCAGAACCCGACACGCTGGGACCTGTTCGCTGAGCGCGTCCGGAGCGCCGTGATCGGCATCTTCCAAGCGCGCACCGACCGCGCCCTAGCCGCGCGGGCATTCTGATGGCGCGGCAGCGCCTGACGCTGGCGATCCTCGCGCTCGGCGGACAGGGTGGCGGCGTCCTCGCCGACTGGATTCTCGCGGTTGGCGACGTCAACGGCTGGTGGACGCAGGGCACCTCGGTGCCCGGCGTTGCCCAGCGCACCGGCTCGACGGTCTATTACATCGAGATGTTTCCCGGGGGCGCGCCAGCTCCTGCGCCCGCCCCGGTCCTCGCGCTGAACCCGGTGCCGGGCGACGTCGATATTGTCATCGCCTCGGAGCTGATGGAGGCGGGCCGCGCGATCCTGCGCGGCTTCGTCACCGTCGACCGCACGACGCTGATCGGCTCGACCCACCGGATCTATGCGATCTCCGAAAAGACCGCGATGGGCAACGGCCTCGCCAAGAGCGACCGCGTCGTCGAGGCCGCCGGTCGACGCGCCAGGCGCTTCATCGGGTTCGACATGGACGCCGCTGCGGCGCGTGCCGGCAGTGTCATCAGTTCGGTCATGCTCGGTGCGCTGGCGGCGAGCGGCGAGTTGCCGTTCGACCGCGCTTCTTTCGAAGCCGCAATCGAGGCCAGCGGCATCGCCGTCGCCGCGAACCTGCGCGGCTTCGCGGCCGGCTGGGATGCGGCGCTGGGCGAGTTCGCGATGCCGGTTGCCGTGGTCAACACGGTCCCGGTGCCGACCACAGCGGCGGGCATCGCCCTGCTTGCGCGGCTCGAGACCGAGCTTCCGGCGCGCGCCCGGCCGCTCGCGACCGAGGGCGTCCGCCGATTGATGGACTACCAGGATGCCGACTATGCGACACGCTACCTCGACCGGCTGAAGGCGATCGCTGCGATCGACGATGGCTTCGACAGCCATGCCCTCACGGCCGAGGCGGCGCGCTATCTCGCCTTGTGGATGAGTTATGAGGACACCATTCGCGTCGCCGATCTCAAGACGCGCGCCAGCCGGATCGATCGCGTCCGCACCGAAGTTCATGCTGGCGACGGCCAGTTGCTCGGCATCACCGAGTTCATGCACCCGCGCCTGCAGGAAGTCTGCGAGACGATGCCGGCGGCGCTCGGCCGTTTCGTCCTGAGCCGCCCGGGGCTTATGCGTTGGCTCGAGCCGCTGTTCGCCAAGGGGCGCCATGTCCGCACGACGCGGCTGCGCTGGTTCCTGGTGCTGCACTTCCTCGCCGGCCTGCGCCGCTGGCGTCCGAAAACGCTGCGTTTCGCCGAGGAGCAGGCGCGCATCGAGGTGTGGCTGACGCTGGTCGCGGATGCCGCCCGGCATGATGCCGCGGCAGCGCGGGAACTGGTCGCATGCCAGCAGCTGATCAAGGGCTACGGCGACACTTTCGCGCGCGGCTTGCGCAGCTACGACACAATAGTCGCGGCGTACCGCTCGGGCAGTCTCGGCGGCGAGCCCGCAGCCCGCATTCGGCGGTTGCGCAAGGCGGCACTCGCCGACGACAAGGGTGACGCGCTCGCCGCAGCCGATTCCGCCCTGCGCCTCGCGTCCTAGGTTGGGGCGGCCATGATCGAGCGGCGCACGGTAATGAAGGCGGGAGCAGCCGCAGCGCTGTTCGCCTTCCGCGACGGCACCGGGGCGGAGGTGTTGCTGACCGCCGCCGCCCGTGCCGAGAATCTTCCTTTGCGGGCGTTATCATGCGGCGAGCTGGCAACACTCGAGAGTCTTGCGGAAACTCTGGTCGTCGGGGCTCGGACCGCCGGGGTCGCGCACTTCGTCGATGCCCAGCTCGCCGGGCCCTACGGCGATAACCTGTTGATGCTGCGATATCTCGACGTGCCCCCGCCGGTCGCCACGCGCTAGCGCGATCCCGGCGAGGTCGTTCGGCTTGATCGATGGCGCGACTAGCCATTGATAGCCGCCGACCGAGCCGGCCTCCGCATCCTTGCGATAGTTGTCGTGGCCGATGAGTTGCGCGCCCGTCACGCCGCGGTGGGGCTCGGTATCGACGTCGTCGAACAAACCGAACGCCGCGACCGCCGGGTGGGTCATCAGATAGCGGCCGACTTGGCCCGAGCGGTTGCCGATACCGTTGGGATGCAGCGCGTTGGGAGATCCGAGCAGCAACGCCGGATTGGGCGCCACGACGCAGCCAGCACGACAAGCTTGGCGCGGATAATCCGCGGGCGCCTTGATAGCTCGGCAAGCGCTTTGATTGACGTGCTGGTAGGCAGGCTCGAGAGGTAGAATTGGCGCTCACCGGTCGAGCGATGCTCGCCGACCACTATTCCTCTTCATCAGGCCCGCCCGATCCGGTCGCTATCGTCATATATGCTGGTCATAGCGTCAGGCATGATCCTCACGTTTCCATAAGTGTGAGGCCCTGTCAGGCGCTTAGGGACTGCTTCGGCTACAGTGCACCATGATTGTGGCGCGGTGCGACTTCATCCCACTCCAGCTGTCAGGTCCGGCCGCATTGCCGCCAGAAGGCGCTCGCGCCACACATCGGGCCACGGCACCGTACGCCCGGTCGACGTGTCTATCAGAGCCTGGACCGAGGCGACCGTAAACCGCGGCGTGCTATTGACCTCGGCGCGCACATCGAGTTCGATCGAGCTGGTTCCGACATGCTTAAGCCGTACGCCGAACGTCAACTGTTCGCCCATTCGGCACGGCGCGATGAAGTGCGTCGTCAGCGTGATCGTTGGTAGGCCCCGCTGCTGCTCGCCGTGGAGCGTCGCGCGGTCGACGCCGATGGTTGCGGCGGTCCAGTCCTCGATCGCCGCGTCGACCAGCGCCAGCAGGCGCGGATAATAGCCGATCCCGGCGGCGTCGCAGTCTCCGAAACGGACCGGCAGCGTGAGCGCGAAAGCCATCAGCCGGCCAGCAAGGCGCGGGCGATGACGATTTTCTGGACCTCGCTCGCGCCCTCGTAGATGCGCAGCGCCCGGACTTCGCGGTACAGGCTCTCGACCGGCACGCCGTGGACGACGCCCAAGCCGCCATGAATCTGGACCGCCTTGTCGATGACGCTCTGCGCATGGTCGGTGGCATACAGCTTGGCCATCGCCGCCTCGCGGCTATTGCGCCGGCCCATGACGTCTCGGGTCCAGCCGGCACGATAGATCAGCAGCGCCGCCGCATCGACGTCGACCGCCATCTCGGCGAGCATCGACTGGATGACCGGATTGTCGGCAAGCGTTTTACCCTGCAGCCGGCGCGACCGGGCGCGACCGGTAGCCTCGTCGAGCGCGCGCCGGGCAAAGCCGAGCGCCGCGGCACCGACCGTCGTCCGGAAAATGTCGAGGGTCGCCATCGCGTGGGTGAAGCCCCGGCCCGCCTCGCCGAGCAGCGCTGCCTCGGGCAGGGTCATGCCGTCGAACCGCAGCGTGGCGAGCGGGTGGGGCGCGATTACCCGGATGCGCTCGGCGATGACGAGGCCCGGCGTCGTCGACGGCACGATGAACGCCGAGATGCCCTTGGCGCCGGGAGCCTCGCCGGTCCGCGCGAACAGGACGTAATAGTCCGCGATGCCGCCGTTCGAGATATAGGTCTTGGCACCGTCTATGCGCCAGCCGTCGGCGGTGCGGATGGCCGAGGTCGTCATGTTGGCGACGTCGGAGCCGCTGTCGAGTTCGGTCAGCGCGAATGCCGCCATCGCGTCGCCGCGCGCGACACCTCGGAGGTACGCGGCCTGCTGCGCCGGGGTGCCGAACAGGCTGATCGTGCCCGAGCCGAGGCCCTGCATTGCGAACACGAAGTCGGCGAGGCCGGAGTGGCGCGCGAGCGTCTCGCGGATCAGCGACAGGCTGCGGACATCGAGGTTCTCGTGGATGCCGCCGTGGCTGGCCGGAACCGCGTACCGCAGCCAGCCCCCGCGACCGAGCAGCCCGAGCAGGTGGCGGCACTCGCGGTCGACATCGGCCTCGTCGTGCGCCAGCCGACCTAGTTCGCGGCCGCACCAGGCGTCGAGATCGTCGGCCAGGCGCCGGTGGTCGTCGCCCAGGAACGGCCAGTCGAGGAAGCTGCGGTCGGGCATCAGTTTCCCTCGAAAACCGGGGTGCGCTTGTCGACGAAGGCTTCGAAGGCACGAGTGAAGTCGTTCGTCCGCATGCAGATCGCCTGCGCCTGCGCTTCCATCTCGATAGCGACGTCGAGGCTGACCGCCCACTCGGTGTTGAGCTGGGTCTTGGTGATGCCGTGGGCGAAGTTCGGCCCCTGAGCGAGCATCCGGGCATAGTCACGGGCTTCTTCGAGCAGCGCGCCTGCGTCGACGATGCGGTTATGAAAGCCCCAGCGCTCGCCCTCCTCGGCGCTCATCATGCGGCCGCTGAACAGCAGGTCGGAGGCCCTGCCCTGCCCGATGATCCGGGGCAGGATCGCGCAGGCGCCCATGTCGCACCCTGACAGGCCGACGCGGGTGAACAGGAAGGCGGTCCTGGCGGCGGGCGTCGCGAAGCGGATATCCGACGCCATCGCGAGGATCGCCCCGGCACCGACACAGATGCCGTCGAGCGCGGCGACGATCGGCTGCGGGCAGCCGCGCATCGCCTTGACCAGGTCGCCGGTCATGCGGGTGAAGTCGAGCAGCTCGGGCATCGCCATCCGCGTCAGCGGCCCGATGATGTCGTGGACGTTACCGCCCGAGCTGAAGTTGCCGCCCGCGCCGGTCAGCACCACCGCCTTGACACTGCGTGCGTAGACCAGTGCCCGGAACAGGTCGCGAAGCTCGGCGTAGCTTTCGAAAGTCAGCGGGTTTTTGAGCTCGGGGCGGTCAAGCGTCACCGTCGCGACGCTGGCCTCGAGGCTCCAGCGAAAATGGACGGGCAGGAAGGTTTCGGGATCGAAGGCGGTCATGGCATCTTCTCAACATTGGCGTGGGCGATCGAGACCTTCATCGCGCCGAGCAGGTCAAACAGCAGGTCGCGCTGGTCGGGCGATATGCCCGCCATCATCGCGTCGATCCAGCCGTGGTGCGCCTCGGCCAGTTCGTCGAAGTAGACCTGCCCCGTGGGTGTCAACCGCGCGACGCTGGCGCGGCGGTCGGCGGGCGACGGCTCGAGGCCGACATGGCCGTCGGCGACGAGCTTCTGGATAAGCGCCGTGACGTTGCCGTTGGAGACCAGCAGCGAGCTCGACAGCGCCCCCAGCGTCATCCCGTCCGGGTGGCGCTCGAGCGCGGCCAGCACGTCGAAGCGCGGCAGCGTCGTGTCGAACCGGACGCTGAAGCCGCGGCGGACGTGCTTCTCGACGACCATCGTGCAGCTCAGGAGCCGCAGCCACAACCGGACGTTCGACGAGCGACCGAGGGCGCCGTCATGTTTCTCGCGCATCGCCGATGCCATCAGTTCACTTCTCCGCCGGCTATTTTGATCGTTTGCCCGGTAACTGAGCCGCTGCCGGGCTGGCATAGCCATAGCACGGCGTCGGCAATCTCCTGTGGGTCGATAAGGCGGCCCTGCGGGTTGAACGCCGCGAGGTTGGCGCGGGCAGCAGCGGCGTCGCGCCCGGTCCTCGCTACGATATTCGCGACCGAACGCTCTACAATTGGCGTGTCGGTGAAGCCCGGGCAGACCGCGTTGACCGTGACGCGTGTCTTCGCCAGTTCGAGCGCAAGGGCCCGGGTCAGTCCGACCGCGCCATGCTTCGCGGCGGTGTAGGCGGCGGTGAAGGCATAGCCCTTGACCCCGGCAGTGCTGGCTATCGTGATGATGCGGCCTGCAGCGGCGGTGCGCAGGTCGGGGATGAGAGCCTGCGTCATCATGAACACCGCGTCGAGATTGATCGCCATCATGCGACGCCAGTGGCCAAGGTCGATGTGCTCGAATGCCGCGCTCTCTGCCTCACCGGCGTTGTTGACGAGGATCGTGACCGAGCCCCAACGCTGACGTGCGGCGGCGACGATTGCCGCAACGCCGTCGGGGTCGGTGATGTCGCCGGCGACCGCGGTGATTTGCGGATGTTCGGCAGCTACGATATCCAGCCGCTCGGCGCGACGCCCGACAATGGTGACGTCGGCCCCGGCCGCCGCGAGTGTGCGTGCGATCGCAGCGCCGATCCCGGTTCCGCCGCCGGTCACCAACGCGTGTGCGCCCGAGAGCTGGGCAATCGCGGTCATTGCAAGCCTCCCCAAACGCTTTAGGTTTGAAACATTACGCGCGATCGACTAGCTTGCAAACCACAACCAGCACAAGGGGCAGTCTTTTGCGCATCAGCATCGTCGGGGGTGGCCCCGGCGGCTTCTACCTAGCCATCCTGACTAGGAAGGCCCGGCCGGACTGGACGGTCGAGCTGTTCGAACAGAACCGCGCCGACGACACCTTCGGGTTCGGGGTGGTGTTCTCGGACGAGACGCTGGGCGAGTTTCTCAGCCGCGATCCCGAATCCTACGATATGATCGCCGACGCTTTCGCCTATTGGGACGACATCCGCGTCCGCTACAAGGGCCACGACATTCGCTGCGGCGGCAACGGCTTCGCGGGCTGTGCACGGCTGAAGCTGCTCCAAATCCTGCAGGCCCGGGCCGAGGCCGTCGGCGTCGAGGTGCATTTCGGCGAGGTCATCGATCCTCAGCAGATCGAAACGCGTTTCGCGACCTCGGACGTGATCGTCGCCGCCGATGGCATCAACAGCCGCATCCGCGACGCCCATGCCG
>CAXTTR010000067.1:0-10898 GCA_964247215.1 uncultured Sphingomonadaceae bacterium | reverse complement strand
GGCCGTTGACCGGGCCGTCGAACACGTACGGCGCATCGATCCGGTCGTGGCGGAGTGCGCGAGGAAGGTCAGCGTCTTCCATTTGCCAACGGCGCACGGGCGACAAGTTTCTGGCCGCGCGGTGACCAGCCGCGGATCGGCGCCATGTTGGTCTTGGCCCAGGGCCTGCCCCGGCGAAAGCCGGGGTCTCGTCGATGAACACCAGCCGCCGGGGATCAAGCCGTTCCTGCTACTTCTGCCACTGCGCCCGCCGCCGCGCGACCTGGGGTCGAAGCTGCTCGACGGCGAACAGCGTTTTTGAAGCTGAAGCCCGCCGCCCGCAGCATCGACCACACCGTGTTCGGGCTGACCTCGAAGCCGCGTTCCCTGAGCTCGACCGCCAAGGCCCGCACGGTCAGGTCGGGACGATCCGCCAGCCGCGCCAGCAGCCACGCCTGCTCCGACGCCAGAATGCGCTTGCGGTGGCCGCCCATCGGCCGCGCCGCCGCCGTCCCCGTCGCCCGCAACCGCTGCGACCACTTAACCACGCTCGCCACGCTGACCTCGAACAGCTGCGCCGTCGCGCGCGCCGAGCGAATGCCGTGACGGTCTCCGGTACGCTGCGCGATAGTCTTCATCTGTTGGCAATCGTGCTCGACCAGGAAACCGAGTTGCGGCCAGCCGAGATCATGACCGATACGGCCGGCTATACCGACACGATCTTCGGCATCTTTCACCTGCTCGGCCTCCAGTTCTCGCCGCGCATCGCCGATATAGGTGGCGCGCGATTCTGGCGTGTCGACGGCAGGGCCGATTACGGCGTGCTGGACGACCTCGCGGCGAACAGGATCGACATCAAGCTGATCGTCGAACACTGGGATGACCTGCTCCGGCTGGCTGGTTCACTCAAACTCGGCGTCGTGCGCGCAGCCGGACTCACATGTGTCCTTCAAACCAATGATCGTCCAACCAAGCTCGCCCGCGCGCTCCAGGAACTCGGCCGTCTCATCAAGTCCTCTATATATGCTGCGGTTCATCGACGACGAACCTACCGACGTCGTATCCTCGTGCAGCTCAACCGCGGCGAGAGCCGCCACCAGCTTGCCCGCACCATATTCCACGACAAGCGCGGCGAACTGCGCCAGCGCTACCGCGACGGACAGGAGGATCAACTCGGCGCGCTCGGGTTGGTCGTCAATCTGATCGTGCTTTGGAACACGATCTACATTGATGCCGCGCTCGACCAGCTACGTGCGGAAGACCATGTGATCCTGGACGAGGATGTTGCGCGCCTCTCGCCACTCGGCTCCCGGCACATCGATATGCTCGGACGCTACGCCTTAACCATCCCCGACATGGTCGCGCGCGGCGAACTTCGGCCGCTCCGCGATCCCAGTGCCACGGGCATCGACGATCCCTGAAACCGAGCCTTATGTAGGTCAGGGAACCGGTCGCCGTTTCAGTCGGGCAAGCTCCAGCAAAGGCGCCTGCAGGAAGTTTGCGAAGCTTGCTTCCGTATCGCAATGTCTGGCTCGCGGCAGTGTGCATGATGACCTGGCTGAACGCGCTGATCGTGCTCACGGCATTCCTGCAAGTTATCTGGTCGATTTCTTAAGCTGCCGATTGGCACGATGGGCTATGTGATGTCGGCGGTCGGCTTCGGTGCGATCCTTGACTCGGTCGCACTTCCGGCTCTGTCAGACCGGATCGGTCGCAAGCCGACGGCGTTGCTGTCGGTGGCCGGCGCGGCGGCGGCACTGCTGATACTGTCGCGCACGGGAGCGAGCCCGACGTGATCTTCAGCTGGCTAATGGCGACCGCATTCTTTATCTATGGCGCGATCAGTCTGACGGTCGGGCCGCTCTCGATCGAGGCCATCCCCGTTCACCTGCGTGCCACGGCGTCGGGCATCGTGATCGCCGTGGGTGAACTCTTCGGAGGCGGGGTCGCGCCTGTCCTTGCGGGCAATATTGCTCACAAATACGGTATCGCGTCGATTTTCCATCTGGCGCTCGGCGGCTTTGTAGTCGGACTGATCGCCTGCGCGCTGCTGCAAGAAATAGCACCGCGACGTGCGGCAAAGCTCCGGGATGCGAGCTCTTCGATGCTAACGCGGTGAACTCAACGTTCGCCGTGGTCGTGCATTATCGGCCCTACCGGATAGTCAACGCGCGACCTGATCTCTTCGGCCGGTGGTATCTTGCTCGTCCGCGATGCGGCGATCGATTTCGCGTCGTACCATCGCCGAGCCTGCATCGCCTTTGGTGAAGTTGGTAAACGTCGCACCTGTCCGCTCCATATTACGTTGGGTCGCCTCGATGATCGGTTTGTCTTCCTCGTTGAAGGCGCGGCCGACGATCTCAAAGATACGGTCTGACAGCGCTTCGTCATCGAGGCGAAAGTCGCGCGCGGTGCACCAGAAATAGTGTGTCGAGCCCTCGCTTTCGGGTGTCAAGATATGCGCGCCGGGAGTGCGGATGCCGCTGTCGCGAGCTTCACCCGGACCCATGACGCCGAGATCGAGAAACAGATTACTCGCCGGTCGCCAGGTCATGTCGAGGTACTTGTCGACCTTGTCGGTGCGCGTCCAGCCCTGCCGGTGCAGCGCGCTGGGGGGCAGATTGGGCCAGATCGTATTGACCGCGATGCTGTCGGCGTCGCGCACGACGGTGGCTTGCTGCACCTCTGCCGCGCCGGGCTGTCCGACCGTGTTCGGATGGACGTAATCGGCGTGAGCCAGGTCCATCAGATTGTCGATGACGAGCTTATAGTCCGCCGCGATATGCGTGTAGCCGCGCTTGGTCGTGAAGACTTTGGGTGAATCGAACCAGCTGTAATCGGGGATCAGGCTAGTGTCGGCGAGCGCCGCGTCGCCCATCCAGACCCATATAATGCCTTGCATTTCCGTCGCGGGGTACGCCCGGCCCTTCAGTCGCTCCGGCGAGCCCTGGATGTGCGGGTTCTTGCGGCAGATACCCGCCGTATCAAGTTCAATGCCGTGGTAAGGACAGACAATATTGCCATTGGCGACGGTGCCGAGGCTGAGCGGCACGGCGCGGTGCGGGCAGACGTCGAAGAGCACACCGAGCGTGTCATTGGCACCGCGAAAGACGACCAACGGGTCGTTCAATATGGTTACCGCCACAGGCTTGTCCGTGAGGTTTTCGGACCACGCGGCCATGTACCACGAGTTACGGATGAAGCTCACGATATGCTCCTGTGCGTCGTCTTTGTTGCAGGGTTGCGATCCTGTGGTCAGAGATGTTTACACTTCCGTGCCGGCGGTTCGCAGATATAAATCTGCATAGCCGATGCCGTGTGGGCATCGGTTGGTCAAAAAGCTCTTCTGCACTGCTGAACCGCCGCGAGAACGCGCAGAGTTATCCGTAAACTTGTTTCCTGCAGTCTGCCGGCATATCCGGGTTCCCGGTAATTGCTTTCATCCAGAGAACGCCCGTGCATATGCCGCTACAACGCCGTACGCTGCTCACCAACGGATGTGCTGCAGCAGCAGCGCTGGTGACGTCGCCAGCCTTGTCGGCAGCACGAAGCGTGGTTGCGAGGCCGGCTGGTTTGATCGACGTTCACCATCATATCCTGCCGCCAACGGCTCCCGAGGGGTTCAGGCGCATGCTGGCCGGCTGGACGCCCGAGGGCGCGATCGCCGGCATGGATCAGGCTGGCATCGCGACCGGCATCGCGTATCCAGGTCCGATCCGCGAGGGCAGCGGGGCCGAACGCGGTGACAAGGCGCGGGCGTGGAACGACTATGGCGCGGACCTGACCCGCCGCTTTCCAGGACGCTTCGGCCTGTTCGCATCGCTGCCGTTTCCCGACGTCGACCGGACTCTGGCCGAGATCGACCATGCGTTCGATGCGCTCCACGCCGACGGCTTCGGCATCGCCACCAGCTATGACACGCGCTGGCTCGGCGACGACGCGTTTCACCCGATCTGGGCGAAGCTGAACGATCGTGGTGCGGTCGTGTTCGTCCATCCGCACGATGCCGCGTGCTGCGCGCCCGACAAGATGAGTTATAATCGACCCGGCATGGACGGCTCGTGGATCGAATGGCCGCTGAATACGGCGCGGGCGATCATGAGCCTGATGGTGTCGGGGACGCTGCGGCGGTTCCCGCGTATCCGCTTCATCTTCGCGCACGGCGGCGGCGTCATGCCCTTGCTGGTGAAGCGGGTCGGCGGGCTCGAAAACTGGGCCGCGGTCGGCCCGGAAGGATTGAAGCGGCTATTCCCCAACGGTATCGAGGCGGAGTTCCGCACGCTGCACTTCGAATGCGCGCAGGCGTGTTCGCCCGCCAACATGGGGGCGCTGCGCACGCTGGTTCCCGACAGCCAGATCCTGTTCGGGTCCGACTTCCCGTTCTTCTCACTGCCCTATGCCGCCGATCAGTTTGGTGCTGTCCCCTTTTCCGCTGCTTCGCGACGGGCAGTCGCCCGCGATAATGCCCGCAGGCTCCTGCCGCGCTGGGCATAAGGCACGAAAGCCGCGCCGTTAGATCAGATCCTCGATCCGGATCGGCATCTTGCGAATGCGCTTGCCGGTCGCGTGAAACACGGCGTTGGAAACGGCTGCTGCCGCACCGACCATCGACACCTCTCCGACGCCCTTGGCTCCGATGCTGTTGATCAGCGGATCGGGCTGGTCGATGAAACTGACGTCGATGTCGCCGATATCGGCGTTTACCGGCACGACATAGTCGGCGAGGTCGGCATTGAACCAGCCGCCGAACCGGGGATCAACCTCGGTCTCCTCGCGCAGGGCCGAGCCGATCGCCATCACGACGCCGCCGCGGACCTGGCTGGCCGCGGTGCGGGGCGAGATAATGCGCCCGCCGTCGACGACGCTGACGACGCGCGGCACGCGCACGCGGCGGGTGCGGGGCTCGATGCGGACCTCGACAAAATGCGCGATGTAGCTGCACGTGGTGAATTGCGGATAGGTTGGTCCGCCCCTGGCGAACTCGCCCGCGCGGAGCTTGTCGAGCGCCGTTGCATCCTGTCCCGGAGCGACGTTCGAAACCTCGACCTGGAGAACGGGACGACGGGCCGCAGCCAATTGCTGGTGGATCGTTCCCGATAGCGTCCGGTTTCCGGCCAGTTCAGTCATTGCCTGCTTCATCTGAGCGGCAGCCTTCATCGCCGCCGGGACGACGCTGGCGGTACCCCACGAACCGGCGGTGAGATGTTGCGGCACGACCGCAGTTTCGCCCATGATGATCTCGAGCCGTTTGGGATCGATCGCCAGCTCGCGTTGCAAAACTTGCGCGATCACGGTCCGGATACCTTGGCCCATCTCGTGCCCGCCGACCGCGAAGCGCGTCCCGCCATCCGCGGTGATGCGCAAGGTGGCGATCGTCGGGGTGGTCGGCCCCGGATAAGCGCCGCCGGCCACGCCCCAGCCGACCATCGTTCCGTCGGGCAGCGTCATCGAGCCGGGTGCCATGATGCGCTTGTCCCAGCCGAAGCGGCGCGCGCCTTCGGACAGGCACTCGGGCAGGAAATAGGACGACAGCGGCTTGCCGCTGAGCGGATCGACTGTTGCCCGATGGGCAAGGCGGAACGCGACCGGATCGCGGTCGAGCTTGTAAGCGAGCTCGTCGATGGCACTTTCAAAGGCGAAATGCGCCGGATGTGGGTTTGGGGCGCGCATGAAGCCCGGGTCTTGGGAGTCGATTCGCACGTTGGCGGACGTACCGTCATAGTCGGCCACGCCGTACATGCGCGACGGGGTCTCGTGATAGGCGGGCGGAAACGTGCCCTTCCGCGACTGCTGGTGCTCGGCATCGTAGCGGATCGCGATCAGCTTGCCGTCGGCGTCAGCGCCCAGCGTGACATGGTGCCGGCTTCGGGGCCGGAAGGTCGCGTTGTAAAAGATCTGACCGCGCGGCATCACCAGCTTGACCGGGCGGCCAGTCAATATCGCAGCGCGTGCAACGATTGCAGTCTGGCGCTGGACTGAGCCTTTCTGACCGAACGCGCCACCAATATACGGACTTTTGACCTCGATCACGCTCTGATCGATCCGCAGCGCGCGAGCGACCGCCAGGCGCACCATCGAGGCACCCTGCGTGCCCTCAAAGATGACCAGCTTGCCGCCCTGCCAGGTAGCCGTCGTCGACAGCATCTCGATCGGGTTATGGTGCTGTGCCGGCGCAACATAATGTGCGTCGATCGTCGTCGCAGCCGTCGCAAGGCGACCCGCCGCGTCACCTGCCTTGCTCGGCCGGAACGGCTCGCGCATCGTCCCTGGACTATCGATTGACGGCACGAACGGCGCTTCGACATAGCTCGGCCGGATTGCCTCTGCCCCCTCGATCGCTGCTTCGAGTGTTTCAGCCACGACCAGCGCCACCGGCTGACCGCGATAGGCAATTTCGGTCGTGATCGTTTGCATCGGCGGCGCGGGCGGTGTTGCGCCGGTTGGTGACGCGGGTGCCGGACCGGGTGCGCTTACTGGCGGGAACGCGAAGTCGGCGGCGGTCAGCACGCGGACGACACCGCGCACACGCATCGCCGCGTCGATCGACAGCGCCTCGATCCGGCCCTTGGCGATCGTCGACGGCACCGTCATTGCATGAAGCAGGCCGGGTAGATGGACATCGGCAGCGTAGGCGGTCGTACCAAGGACCTTATCGCGCGCGTCGATGCGCTCGCGGTCGGGAAAGGGGGCTCCGGACATCAGGCGCTCCTCGCGGCGGCGATCATCAGCGCGTCGGCCACGGTGCGTGCGCCGAGCTCGATCTTGTAACCGTTCTGCTGGCCGGGCGCGGCACCCGCAAAGGCGGCGTGCCCGGCCGCGAGCGCGCGCTCCGCCGTCAGGGTTTGACCGACGAGCAGCTGCTCCGCTCCCGACGCTCGCCACGGCCGTGTCGCCACGCCGCCGAGGGCGATATGCGCGCGCGATACCCGGTTGCCGTCCATCTCCAACGCCACCGCGGCGGAGGCGAGCGCGAAGGCATAGCTCTCCCGGTCGCGAATCTTGTGATAGGTCGACCGCCGGCCGGCGGGTGTCTTGGGCACGGTGATCGTCGTGATGATCTCGCCGGGTGCCAAGGTGAACTCGAGATGCGGGGTCGCACCCGGCAAGCGATAGAGCGCGTCGATCGGGATCGTCCGGGTGCCAGATGGTCCCAGTATTTCAAGTGAGGCATCCATCGCGGTCAGCGCCACTGGCCAATCGCCCGGCGACACCGCGGTACAGGACGGACTTTGACCCAGCACTGCCTGGCCGCGGTCCAACCCGCCGATCGCGGCGCATCCGGATCCGGGTTGACGCTTGTTGCACGGGTAGACGCTGACCGCCGACGGATTGCCGGTGCCGTTGCGGAAATAGATGCAGCGGGTCCGCTGTAGCAGATTACCGCCGACCGTTGCCATGTTGCGCAACTGCTGCGACGCGGCTTTGGCGAGCGACTCGGCAAGGATGGGATAGTCGCGGCGCACCACCGCGTCGGTCGCGGCGACGCTCATCGGCGTGAGCGCCCCGAAGCGCAGCCGGTCGCCGCCGGCCTCGACGCCGTCGAGGCTAGTAATAGCGGTCACATCGATCAGGTGCGCGGGCCGTTCGACATCGAGCTTCATTAGATCATAGAGCGAGGTTCCCCCGGCGATGTAGCGGGCACCCGCGCCGGCGGCGGCAAACGCCTGTACCGCCTCGGCGGCGCTCGCCGGACGAAGATAGGTGAACGGCCTCACGCCCGCTTGCCCAATTTGCCAGCGGCATCTTCAATGGCGGCGACGATGCCGACATATGCCCCGCAACGGCAGAGGTTACCGCTCATATACTCGCGGATGTCGGCCCTTGACGTGGCATTGCCTTCGCGCACGCACGCCACTGCCGACATGATCTGACCCGGTGTGCAATAGCCGCACTGCAGCGCGTCATGGTCGATGAACGCCTGCTGCATCGGGTGCAGGTGCTTGCCGTCCGACAGTCCCTCTATCGTGGTGACGGCGCGGCCCTGGGTCTTGGCGGCGAGTGTCAGGCACGACACGACGCGATGGCCGTCAATGTGGACGGTGCAGGCACCGCACTGGCCGTGATCGCAGCCCTTCTTGGCACCCGTCAGCCCCAGCCGCTCGCGAAGCAAATCAAGAAGCGATGTCCGCGCGTCAATCTCGACGTTGACACGCTGGCCGTTCACAACCGTATGCAGCAGGATCACCTGACCAGCCGCCACGGGCCGCGCGACCAAGACGTCGACAGCCGGGGCATTGCCGGTCGCGGCCGCAGCGGCAGCGGAGTTACCGGCCAGCGGGCTCGCGGCAAGCACCGCACCAGCCTGCATCGCAGTACGCCGCGTCATTGCCTCCGGTCCATCAACCGACGTTGCAGGCGCGCCCTCGTCTGAGTTCATGTAAAAAGCAGCTCCTGCAAGCAGATGTCGTCGAAAACGACCAAACAGCTTGTTGTTACGGTGATACCTGATCTGAACGGTCGGCGTGACCATCCCACAATTGCTACCCTATTTCAGCTGCAGCAGCCGCGCGTGATGCCAGATTACAATAAGCGATGCCGTAAGCAAGCATGCAGTTTGCCACGGTCACCTCCAGCTGCGCCCACCTCAAGCGATTGCCGCATCGGCGGCGGCGAAGCGGTCAGCGGCGGCCTTGTCTACCTTGATGTCGTCGACACCAGCGATGCGCGGGCGGCCCTTGGCGAGCGCGCGGTAGAATTCGCCCTTCGACACCGGTGCGATGTCGGCGATCATCGTCCAGCGGTCGCCACCGTCGCGGCTTCCATAAACCTGGCCGTCAGTGTCGGCGGCGAACAAGTCGAAGCCGTCAGCGCGCGTATTGATCGACAGTGCGCTGAACAGCGAGCGTTGCCCGTCGGGCAAGCCACCGAGTAGCCGCTCCCAGCTGCGCCCGCCGTCGCGGCTACGCGCAATCTTACCCTGCGCGCGGCGCTTGCGGTACCAGGTCGGCGGCCAGCCGACGCCGACCGCCATGAACAGCAGATCGGGCTGGCCGGGGTGCAGGACCAGCCCGTCGGGATATTCCATCTCGCTGATCGACGGATCGCGCGTCCAGCTGGCTCCGCCATCGCCGGTGCGGATCAGCCCGACCAGCCCGACGGCGGCGATCATCCGCTCGGCGTGGCGCGGATCGACCAGCAGCCGGTGCATGTCGCACTCGACCGGATCGGGATCGACCTTGAGGTCGCGAAACGATTGCCCGCCATCGTCGGACACCAGCAGCGCGCCGACCTCGATGCCGACGAACAGCCGGTCGCGGTCGATCATGATATCCTTGACGTGGCCCAGCCGCGGCGGCGGCGGAAAAAACCACTGTGGAAAACTGTCGACATCGCGCATGGCGGGGAGCTCGACCCAGCTGACCCCGTCATCGCGGCTGATCATCAGGTGCGCGGGCATCGAGCCGACCAACGCAACATCTTCACCGCCTAGAATGCCGCCGCGCGCCGACCACAGATCGAACTGCGGCAGGCCCCGGTTGGACCAGTTCCAAGTTGCGCCGTCATCGGTACTGCGTGCAACGCCAAGCCCATGCGTCGCGGCGATAAGCGTGCCCGACGGCAGCTGCGCGACCGCGCTGACCGACGCGCCTTCGAGCGCCCGGCCCGCTTCGCGCCAGCCCTTGTCCTCGCGCTCGAGCACGAAGATACCGTCGACGGTGCCGACGACCAGCCGGCTGCTACTGGCGCCCTCGAAGATACTGGCGCCGCCGTTCGACAGCAGGACAGGTGACGGCATGATCAGCTCCTATGCGGCTCAGGTCAGTTCGTAGCTGGCGATAGCGCGGGTTGCGACATTGGGTGCGAACCACTCCCGTACGAAGGTCTCGTGCTGTTCGCTGTTCAGATAGTTCTGCAGAAGGTCGAGGCTGGCGAACTCCATCGTCATCACATGCGGAAAGCTGTCATCACGCTCGCTGATGTTTTCCCCAAGGCCGAAGCGTGCCATCGTTGGATGATGCACAGGCAATTCGGCCAGCATGCCAAGCACTGTCTGTTGGACTTGCGGCGGTATTTCGGTCTGAAACCGAAACAATACCATATGTCTCACCGTCACGAACACCTCGTAAGTTAACGGTCGGGTACAGCTCCCGAAGTATGCTTAGTAATATACTTATCGCGATAGTATACAGAACGAAAATAATATACACGTGTCGGAGGTCCTATGTCCGAAATTGTATCGAGGCACAACGATTTGGGACGGCATGCTGTGCGTCCCGATTTACGCGGGACGGTAATCGAAGGCGAGCGCGTCAGCTTAGTGCGGTGGGTTATAAAGGCCGGTAGTCCGGCAACCCGGCTGCACCATCACGATCACCACGAGCAGTTTACGATAGTGGTCTCGGGCGCGGTCGAGACGGTGGTGGACAATGAACAGCTGCGTCTGACAGTGGGCGACGTCTGCCGGATCAAGCCCGGGCTCGTCCACGGCGAAACGATTGCGCTCGGCGGCACCGATGCGGTGTTGATCGACGTGTTCGAACCGACCCGGGACGACTACGTCGAAGCAGCAAGAGCGTCGCTGGATATCTTGTCATAATCCCCGATTGGTGATGCCGTTTCAAGCTCGTTGCGATCAATCGCGTATCTCGACTCCGACCGCGCGCGATTGCACAGCAGCACGACCGCGCGGCTCGTCTCGCATCGGATGAACGGAACCCGTTCAATGAGTGCTGACACTCTTGACACTGTCGACTCCGGCCAGATCGACGGGCTGCGGCGTGGCATGAACATCGCCGCTGGCGACGAGTGGCAGCCGTTTGCGGGGCTGGGCGACAATGCGGCGAAGTCGCTGCAGGCGTTCGTCGCGGACTCGCCGCTGGACGCGCGGTTCCTGCTGGTGGCGACGCCGTCGGGGGTGACGCTCGGGCCCGAAGGCGGCGCGCACCAGTCGATCAACTCGCCGCTGATCGGCATCGGCC
>CAXTTR010000066.1:0-11043 GCA_964247215.1 uncultured Sphingomonadaceae bacterium | reverse complement strand
TCGACCGCGGGGCGAAGCTGCGCGAGCGCGGCCATGGCACCGCCGAAGTCTTCGCACGCGACCGCCGCGCTCGCGGCGGGGACGACGCGGTCGAGCGCAGCGGCAAGCTGCTGCTCGGCGGGTTCGACAAGCCGCGCCGGGTCGACGTCGCCGTCGAACGCGGTGCCGACTTTCTTCTCCTCGATCGCGAGGATATTGGCGGCGCGCTTGTAGCCTGCAAGCAGATTGGTCCCGTCGGAGGTGAGCAGGAAGGCTTGCAGCTCACGCGCCCGCTGCACCACGCGATCAGTCCGGCCGTCGCCAGCGCCGTTCCACTCCCGAGATGCGGCAACGAAGTCGTGTCGCACGCCAGCTTCGCGCTGCTGTACTTCGAGACGATCCAAGATGAACTCAGGAAGCGTGGTAAGGATAGCACGCCGGTTAATTTCAAATGGCGACAGAACGGTCGTTGGCTCATGACCCAACCACGCCTCGAGCGCTGAACCAATGTGGAGGCGAAGTGGCGCGACCAGACGTATGACGCCAAGTGCAGCTCGTCGAAGCGCAAAGGGGTCTTTGGAACCCGTCGGATACTCTTTAATCTCGAAAAACGAGGCCAGCGTATCCAGCTTATCCGCCAGCGCCACCGCGACACTCACCGGCGCAGTCGGCACGTCGTCACCCTGCCCGATCGGTTTGTAATGGTCGCGGATGGCATCGGCGACGCGGGGGTCGAGGCCTTGGGCGAGCGCGAGGTAGCGGCCGGCGATGCCCTGGACTTCGGGGAACTCGCCGACGGTGGCGGTGGTGAGGTCGGCCTTGCACAGCTTTGCCGCGTCGTAGGCGAGGTCGGCGATGGACGGCTGCCCTCCCCCAACCCCCTCCCCAAGAGGGGAGGGGGCTAGCAAGGCAGCGGCCTCGTCGCTTGCTAGCCCTCTCTCCTGTTGGGGAGGGGGTTGGGGGAGGGAGCTACCCACCGCCCCGCTGTCGACCAGCCAGCGCGCCAGCTTGGCCACGCGCTCGACTTTGTCCGCCAGCGTCCCCAGTTTCTCGTGGAAGACGATGTCCGCCAGCTTCGGCGTGAACGACTCGAGCCCGCCCTCGCGCACCGCCTCCAGATCGGCGTCCCAGAAGAACTTCGCGTCCGCCAGCCGCGCCGTCAGCACTTTCTGATTGCCTGCGACAATGGCCGCACCGCCGTCCGCTGCCGCGGTATTGGCGACGCAGACGAATGCCGGGGCGAGCGCGCCCGTGCCGTCAGTGCAGGCGAAGTATTTCTGGTTGGTCCGCATCGTCAGCTGGATGATCTCACGCGGCACCTCGAGGAACGCCGGGTCGAAACGCCCCAGCAGCGGTACCGGCCATTCGGTCAGCCCGGCGTTCTCGGCGACCAGCCCGGCATCCTCGATCAGGCTGAGCCCGGCGGCGGCCGCGAGTTGGCGCGCGCCGTCGACGATGATGCGGCTGCGTTCGGCCGGGTCGATGATGACGTGCGCGGCGCGCAGCGTGTCCGTGTAACCGGCGACGTCGGCGACCTCGACCTTGCCGCGGCTGAGGAAACGGTGGCCCACAGTCGTGCGGCCGCTTGCCAGCCCGTCAATCTCGAACGGCACCACCGCCTCGCCGAAAAGCGCGACGATGCCGGTCAACGGACGTACCCAGCGCAGCGAGTCGCGCCGCCGCGACGCCTCGCCCCAGCGCATCGACTTCGGCCAGTCGAAGCTGCGGACGAGCTGCGGGATCAGCTCGGCGAGCAGCGCGGCAGTCGGGCGGCCCGGCGTGGCGATGGCCGCGTAGATGAAGCGGCCCTTGGGCGTGTCGCGCTCCTCCAGCTGCTCGCGCGCCAAGCCGGTCCCGCGCAGGAAGCCGTCGATCGCCGCGGCGGGAGCGTCGGCGCGTGGTCCCCGGCGCTCCTCGCTGGCCGCGGTCGCCGCATCCGGAAGACCGCGTGCGTGGAGGACGAGGCGGCGCGGGGTGGCGTGGCTAACGATGTCATCGGCCCGGACCAGACCTTTCAGCCCGGCGGCGCAGCGCTCGCGCAATTGCTCGGCGGCGCGGGCTTGCATGCGCGCGGGAATTTCCTCGGAGAGCAGTTCGAGGAGGAAGTCGGTCATTGGCCGAGCTCGCCGCACCGCTGCTTCGCGCTGCTGACGCTGGCATGGAACTCGCCACCACGGGTAAAGTTGGGACGGCTCGCGGTACCGTAAGGGGTGCAGGTTGGACGGCTCGCCCCATACCTGCAGCAGGCAGCCGCACTCACGCCACCCACTCCGGCCACTTTTCAGTCCACGCCGCGCTGTTCGCCGCGATATGCCCGGCGCACACTGCCTTGGTCAGCTCGCGTACCCGGCCGATGTACGCCTGCCGCTCGGCGACCGAGATGACGCCGCGGGCGTTCAACAGGTTGAACAGGTGGCTCGCCTTGATCGCCTGATCATACGCTGGCAGCGGCAGCCCGCGCTCGACCAGCTCCTTGCACTCGGTCGCCGCATCGCGGAAATGCTCGAACAGCTTTGCGGTGTTCGCCGCCTCGAAATTATACGCCGAGAACTGGCGCTCATTCTGCAGGAAGACGTCGCCGTAGCTCACCCCGGCGTCGTTGTAGGCGAGGTCGTAGATGCTATCGACGCCCTGGATGTATGTCGCCAGCCGTTCGAGGCCATAGGTAATCTCGCCGCTGACCGGCGCGCAATCGAAGCCGCCGACCTGCTGGAAATAGGTGAACTGCGTTATCTCCATGCCGTCGCACCAGACCTCCCACCCCAGCCCCCAGGCACCGAGCGTCGGGCTTTCCCAGTCGTCCTCGACGAAGCGGATGTCGTGTTTGGCGGTATCGATGCCGATCGCTTCGAGCGACCCGAGATAGGCATCGATGATGTCGGGCGGCGACGGCTTCAGGATAACCTGGAACTGGTAATAATGCTGCAGCCGGTTGGGGTTGTCGCCGTAGCGCCCGTCGGATGGCCGGCGGCTCGGCTGCACATAGGCGGCGCGCCACGGCTCGGGACCGAGCGCGCGCAGCACCGTGGCGGGGTGAAACGTCCCCGCGCCGACTTCGACATCATACGGCTGCAGCACGACGCAGCCGCGCGCGCTCCAATAGGCCTGCAGCTTGAGGATCAGGTGCTGAAAGCTGAGCCCGGCCACTAACTGCCGCGCGCGGGCTTCTTGAGCGCCTTCTTGGCGGCCTTGCGCGCCGCGTATTTGGCATCGCGCTCGGCCTTCTTGGCGGCGGCTTCCTCCTCGGCGGACAGCACGATGCGGCGCGCTGCCTCCTCGGCCTCGGCGATCTTGCGCGCCTTGGCATCGAGCACCGCCTGCTTCTCGGCCTCGCGCTTGGCGCGGCTGGCCTCGATCGCGGCAAGGCGCTTCGCCTCCGCCGCAGCCGCCCGCGCGGCGCGCTCGGCAAGCGTCGCGGCATCGGGCTCGGGCTTGGTCTTGAACTTTTCGAGGACTGCCGCCTTCGCCTTGGCGGCGACTTCGGCGCGGTCTTTGTGGTCGGGAAGTTTGAAACCCATAAGTGTCGGAAGAACTCAAGCCGGAGGAAGTGATGGTGCGCTCTACCCGCCGCGTCGCAGTCCCGCAACCGGGATGACGCGGACGGTGCGTCCGCGTAGGATATGGGTACCTCCTGCAAGGATTGCCATGCCGCCGCTCGCTGCCGATGTCTGCCACCGCCTGCGTGCGTTGATCACCATCATCGCTGTGCTCGGAGCCGTTCCGGCCGCAGCCGATCCGGCGATGTGGGTGGTGAAGACGCCGGCGACCGAGGTGACGCTGTTCGGGACTGTGCACGAGCTGCCGGCTGGCATCGACTGGCTTAGCCCGGCGATCGCGTCGCGCTTCGATGCAGCCGACACCGTGGTATTCGAAACCATCCTGCCCGACGATCCCGCCGCGCTCGGCGGCTTACTTGAGATTCTCGGTCAGGATCCCAAGCTCAAGCCACTTGCCGACCGCGTCGACCCGGCGCACCGCGCGGCGCTGGTCAAGACAGCCGCCGATTTCAAATTGCCGCTCGCCGCTCTGGCACACATGCGGACATGGCTTGCGGCGCTGACGCTAAGCAGTCTCGCCACTGAACGGCAGGGCCTGAGCCAGGCCGACGGCGTCGAGGCGACGCTGACGACGCGGGCGAAGGCGGCACGCAAATCGATCGTCGGGCTCGAGACGCCCGGCCAGCAACTCGGTTACTTTGCCGGGCTGCCTGAGCCCGACCAGCTGGCGCTGCTGGACGTCGTGCTCGACGAGCTGCCCACCGATGCCGTCGATACCAAGTCGCTGCTGACGAGCTGGCAGGGCGGTCACCCCGAGGAGATCGCCGCCGACAAGGATCTGCATGCCACCCCGGCGCTCGAGAAGGCGCTGCTGACCGACCGCAACGCACGCTGGGCGGACTGGATCGCGGGCGTCCTCAAGCGCCCGGGCAAGGTCTTCGTCGCGGTCGGCGCGGCGCATCTTGCAGGCGACAACAGCGTGCTGGCGATGCTGGCGAAGCAGGGGATCGTTGCCGAACGGGTCCGTTAAAACTGCGGACCGCACGGCGCGGCGACCGGTAACGTGCCGACGCTGCGGATCATCGCGGCGCGGCGATAGCGCTCGGCTGCACCCCCGGCACGCTCGATCAAGCCTTCGAGGATAATCCGGCCGAATTGCCAGTCGCCGAGGTTGGCAGCGGCGTTGAGGTGGCCGAGCGGACCCGCATCGATAAAGGCACTGCCCCAGCGATCGGCGAAGCAGCGCGCCCGGTCGAGCGAGGCATAAGGGTCATTGCTGCTCGCGACGACCAGCGATCGGAACGGCAGCGGCAGGTTCGGCAACGGCGCAAACCCGGCGAATACGGCGCACGTACCGACGCGCTCGACGTCGGCCGGGGCGACCAGCATGGCCGCGGCGGCATAGACGCCTGGATGATCGGCCCGGGCAGCCCAATGCGCGACCGCGGCTGCCCGACAGGTTGGCGACTTCGGTTGCTTTTCCCGTTCTCCGCCCCTATCACGCGCGCTTCCGGCGCTCAACGCATCCCTGGAGGCGCGCCGGAACACGTCTATTGGAGAACACACCATGAGCGAAGCACTGAAGCTTGTGGCCGAAGTGCGCGAGCGGGCTGGCAAGGGAGCCTCCCGCGCCGTCCGCCTCACCGGCCGCGTCCCTGCGGTGATCTACGGCGACAAGCAAGCCGCGGTCACCATCCACGTGCCGCTGAAGGAGCTGACCAAGCAGCTCAGCAGCGGGCACTTCATGAACTCGGTCGTCGAGATCGAGATGAACGGCACCGTCGAGCGCACCCTGCCGCGCGACGTCCAGTTTCACCCGGTCACCGACCGCCCGCTGCATGTCGATTTCTTGCGGCTGGCGGCGAATGCGGTGATCGCGGTCGAAGTACCGGTGCACTTCACCGACGAGGACAAGTCGCCCGGTATGAAGCGCGGCGGTACGCTCAATGTCGTTCGTCACGAGATCGAGCTCAACTGCCCGTCGACGGCGATCCCCGACCAGATCGACATCTCGCTCGCCGGTCTCGACATCGGCGACTCGGTGCATATCTCGGCGGTCAAGCTGCCCGAGGGCGTCACGCCGGTGATCACCGACCGCGATTTCACCATCGTCTCGCTGGTCGCACCGTCGGCACTGGTCAGCGCCGAAGCCGCCGAGGACGAGGCCACCGCCGCAACCGCCGCAGCCGCATCGACGGCTGCCAAGGCTGCCTGACGCAGGGTTGGCTGAGGGCCGGCGCGGATGCAAATCTTCGCCGGCCTCGGCAACCCAGGCGGGAGCCACGCGCTGCAGCGGCACAATATCGGCTTCATGGCGGTCGACACGATCGCGGCGAGCTACCGCTTCGAACCATGGCGGACGCGCTTCCAGGGGCTGGCTGCCGAGGGGCGTGTCGGTGACGAGAAGCTGCTGCTGCTCAAGCCGGCGACGTTCATGAACGACAGCGGGCGTTCGGTGGGTGAGGCGCTGCGCTTCTACAAGCTCGAGCCGGGCGCGCTGACGGCGTTCTACGACGAACTCGACCTCGCGCCGGGCAGAGTTCGGGTCAAGCACGGCGGCGGTGCCGCGGGACACAACGGCATCCGCTCGATCGACGCGCATGTCGGGCCGGAATACCGGCGCGTGCGGCTGGGGATCGGGCATCCGGGGCACAAAGACCGGGTGCTCGGGCATGTATTGTCGAATTTCAGCAAGGCTGAGCTTGAGTGGGTAGCTGACGTGCTCGGGGCGGTGAGCGCCGAGCTACCGTGGCTGGTGGCGGGGGATGAGGCGCGGTTTTTGAACGAGGTGGCGAGGCGGGGCGAGGGGTAGCGGCGGACGTCTGCTCTTACCCTTGCTGCTCCCTTCCTTACTGCTCCCCCTCCCCACTCGGGGAGGGGGCCGGGGGGAGGGAAGTAAGCGGCATATGCGGCTAGTAAGCAGAACCCTCCCCCAACCCCCTCCCCAAGAGGAGAGGGGGCTAGAAAGTAAGGGAAAAGAACATGGGTTTTCGTTGCGGCATCGTCGGGCTCCCCAATGTCGGCAAGTCGACGCTGTTCAACGCGCTGACCGAGACCGCCGCGGCAGCGGCGGCGAACTACCCATTCTGCACGATCGAGCCCAATGTCGGCAACGTCCCCGTGCCCGATCCGCGGCTCGCCAAGATCGCGGGCATCGCGCATTCGGCGAAGATCATCGAGACCCAGCTCGGCTTCACCGACATCGCCGGGCTGGTCCGCGGCGCGTCGAAGGGCGAGGGACTCGGCAACCAGTTCCTCGGCAACATCCGCGAAACCGACGCGATCGTCCACGTGCTGCGCTGCTTCGAGGATGACGATGTCACGCACGTCGAAGGCCGCATCGACCCGGTATCGGACGCCGACACCGTCGAGACCGAGCTGATGCTCGCCGATCTCGAGTCACTCGAGAAACGTGTCCCTGCCCTAGCGAAAAAGGCGACGCAGGGCGACAAGGAGGCGAAGGCCGGGGCCGCGGTGCTCGGCCAGGCGCTCGAACTGCTGCGCGCGGGCAGGCCGGCGCGGCTGACGGTCCCGGCGGGCGAGGACGAGGCGCGGGTGTTCGCGCAGGCGCAGCTGCTGACCGCGAAACCGGTGCTGTATGTGTGCAACGTCGAGGAGGCGAGCGCCGCCGAGGGCAACGCCCTGTCGCGCGCGGTCGCGGTCAAGGCAGCGGCCGAGGGCGCGCGGTCGGTGGTGATCTCGGCAGCGATCGAAGCCGAGATCAGCCAGATGGACGCCGCCGACCGCCCCGACTTCCTTGCCGAACTCGGGCTGACCGAGACTGGGTTAGCGCGGGTCGTGCGCGCCGGTTACGACCTGCTCGACCTGATCACCTTCTTCACCGCGGGGCCGAAGGAAACGCGCGCCTGGACGATCGAACGCGGCACCAAGGCCCCGGGCGCGGCGGGGGTCATCCACAGCGACTTCGAGAAGAAGTTCATCCGCGCCGAGACGATCGCCTATGACGATTTCGTCAGACTGCACGGTGAGGCCGGCGCGCGCGACGCGGGGCGGCTGCGCATGGAGGGCAAGGAATATGTCGTGGCCGACGGCGACGTGCTGAACTTCCTGCACGGGGCTTAGCGACTGCGGCGTTGCGCACGAAGCACGCCCGTGAAGCGGCCCAAATGCCAGATTTGACCTGATCTAAACCTCGCTCATCCCGAGCTCTTGTCGAGAGACCCCGGCACTGCGATCCTGGGTCCCTCGACAACAGCTCGGGATGAGCGGATTTGATGATTGCAGTGCCGACCAGCAAGTTCGGCTGTGATGTCCTACGTTCAGTCACCCTCGAACTCGACCAGCGCTGCCACGGCCAGCCCCGCTTCGCGCAGCCGCGCCGCGCCGCCGAGCGCGGGTAAATCGACCACGAACGCCGCCTGCGCCACGACCGCGCCAGCTGTCCGCAGCAGCTGCACCGCCGCCAGCGCCGTGCCGCCCGTCGCGATCAGGTCGTCGACGACCAGCACGCGCGTCTCAGGCGCGACCGCATCAGCGTGCATTTCGATGCGGTCGTGGCCGTACTCGAGCGCATAGTTGATCCCGAGCACCGCGCCGGGCAGCTTGTTCGACTTCCGCAGCAGCACCAGTCCGCAGCCGAGCCGGTCGGCGAGCGCCGCCCCGAAGACGAAGCCGCGTGCCTCTATGCCGGCAATCATGTCGACCGGGCCCGCGAGTTGCGCGACCAGCCGGTCAATCGTCAAGCGGAACGCCGCCCCGTCGAGCAGCAGCGTCGTGATGTCACGAAACTGGATGCCGGGCTTGGGGTAGTCGGGAACGGTGCGGATCAGCGCGGCAAGATCGTCGTTCATTCGAGCACCCGCCCAGCGATGCCGCGCAGCTTTTCCACGATTGCCGCGGGCCACACCGTTCGATCGGTAATGATCGCGTGGTCGAGCGCACGGTGGCAGGCACACGAGGTGTCGGTCCAGCGCGCCGCGACGTCAGCGACGAGCGCACGCGCCTTACCGGCGTTGGCGCCGAGCACCGCCACGACCTGCGCGACATCGACCGCCGCCCCGTCGTGCCAGCTGTCGAAGTCGGTGACCATCGCGACAGTCTGGTAGCAAAGCTCGGCCTCGCGGGCGAGCGCCGCTTCGGGCATCGCGGTCATGCCGATGACGTCGATCCCGGCAGCACGGTACAGCCGCGATTCGGCGCGGGTCGAGAACTGCGGACCTTCGATTGCAACATAAGTGCCGCTATCGACGCACGCGACCGGACCTGCGGCGATCAAGCTTCGCAGTCGCGCGCACATCGGGTCGGCAAGCGAGACGTGGGCGACGATACCGTCACCGAAAAAGCTGTTCGCCCGGCCGCGCGTACTGTCGACAAGCTGGTCGACGAGGACGAAACTGCCCGGCGGGAGCGCCTCGCGGAACGAACCGCATGCCGAGAGCGAGATCACCGCGGTACAACCTGCCGCTTTCAGCGCCGCGATATTGGCCCGGGCATTGAGCTCGGACGGCGCGAGCCGGTGGCCACGGCCGTGGCGCGGCAGAAACACCAGCTCGGTATCGCCGAGCTGCCCATGCAGCAGTGCGTCGGACGGATCACCCCATACCGTGCTCACCGTGCGCCACCCGGCATCGATCAGGCCCGGCAGCTGATACAGCCCGCTGCCGCCAATAATGCCGAGCGGCACTTATTCGGCCGGGACGGTCCCCTGTTTGGGGTGCTTCACGTCGGCCCAAACACGGCTGTAACTAAGGTAGCCAAGCGTCGTCAGCGCCAGCAGGAACAATACCGCGCCAACCCCGGTGCGCCGCCGGTTCTCGAGCGTCGGCTCGGCGGTCCAGGTCAGGAACGTCGCAACGTCCTCGGCCATCTGCTCGCGTGTCGCCTTGGTGCCGTCGGTGTATGTCACCTGGCCGTCCTGGGCGAGCGGCGGCGGCATCGCGATGTTGAGCGAGCGGAAATACGGGTTGTAGTATAGCCCGTCCGGCACGACCCAGCCTTTCGGCGGCGTTCGATAGCCGGTCAGCAACGATGGCACATAGCGCGAGCCTTCCTCGCGCGCCTTGGTGATCAGCGACAGGTCGGGCGGTAGCGCGTTGTTGTTGGCGGCGCGCGCGGCCTGCTCGTTCGGGTACGGCCCGGGAATGTGATCCGACGGCAACGCCTTGCGGGTGTTCGCTTCACCGGTCTTAT
Organism: uncultured Sphingomonadaceae bacterium; assembly: GCA_964247215.1. Lineage (GTDB taxonomy): Bacteria > Pseudomonadota > Alphaproteobacteria > Sphingomonadales > Sphingomonadaceae > Polymorphobacter_B. The sequence goes on along the minus strand of CAXTTR010000066.1, from coordinate 1,417 downwards.
CGTCGATCGAGGCGACTTCGGACTGCTTCGCCAGCGCCTTGACCTGCGCGGCGGTGAAGCCGAGGTCGGTCAGGTTGTGGAAGGCGACACGCTTCAAAGAGTGGCAGCCCGAGCAAATCTCCTTGTAGACCTGGTAGCCGCGCTGGAGCTGCGCGCGGTCGAATGTCCCGAAGATGCCGTCCTGGTGAAAGCTGATCTCACGCGGTGCGAGGTGGTATTTCGCGACCGGATCCGGTGCCGGAGCCTCGCGGTGCTGCACCGCGCCGAACAGCAGCGCGATACAGAACACCGAGCCGACGCCCATGGCACCGAGCGTCAAGAGGGGTGGTTTGACCATCATCGATCTGTCCTACTCGGCCGGCTGCAGGCCGCCGCGGCCCGCATGCGAGGCCGGGACGCCGCCACCAGTCACCGGCAGCTCGGCAATACCCGCCCCCGGCAGCTGCTGGCTGGCCGGCGCGCCAAGATTGGTCTGGCGCTTCAATACCGCCTCGGTGATCGAATTCGGCAGCGGCAGCGGCTTCTCGATCCAGCTGACGATCGGCAGCAGGATGAGGAAGTGCGCGAAGTAATAGACCGACGCGAACTGGCTAAGCCGCAGCCAAGGCTCACCGGCATGCTGACCGCCGCAGTAGGACAGGATCAGGATGTCGACGAAAAACACCCAGAACAGCGTTCGCGCCATCGGGCGGTAGTTGTTCGAGCGCACCGGCGAGGTGTCGAGCCACGGCAGGAAGAACAGCAGGATAATCGCCGAGAACATCGCCAGCACACCCCACAGCTTCGCCGGGATCCACAGGAAGTCGACGGTGAAAGCGCGCAGGATCGCGTAGAACGGCCAGAAATACCACTCGGGGACAATCAGCGCCGGCGTCGACAGCGGATTTGCCGGGATATAGTTGTCGGCCTCACCAAGCATGTTCGGCAGGAAGAATACGACGATCGCAAACAGAGTCAGGTAAACACCGAGTCCGAAGAAGTCCTTCGACGTATAATAGGGGTGGAACGGCACCGTATCCTGCGGCGACTTGACGTCGATCCCGGTCGGGTTGTTCGAGCCCGGGATGTGCAGCGCCCAGATGTGCAGGATAACGACGCCGAGCGTGATCATCGGCAGCAGGTAATGCAGCGAAAAGAAGCGGTTCAGCGTCGCATTGTCGGGCGAGAAGCCGCCGAGCAGCCACGTGTGGATCGCGTCGCCGACGAGCGGGATCGCCGAGAACAGATTGGTGATGACCGTCGCGCCCCAAAAGCTCATCTGGCCCCAGACCAGCACATAGCCCATGAACGCCGTCGCCATCATTAGCAGGAAGATGACCAGCCCGAGCAGCCATAGCACCTCGCGCGGCGGCTTGTACGAACCGTAGTACAGCCCGCGGCCGATATGGATGTAGATCGCCGCGAAGAAGAAGCTCGC
>CAXTTR010000065.1:3740-11097 GCA_964247215.1 uncultured Sphingomonadaceae bacterium | reverse complement strand
CGCCTCGCTGGCGTGGGCGCGCGCGTAAACCTGGTCGCGCACCGCCGCGAGCAGCCGTTCAAACGGCCCGTACGGATCGCCCGCGACCAGTCGCGCCCGCCAGTCGTCCGACGGCAGCGCGCGCGCCGCCTCGCTCGCCGCCTGCAGCGCCAGCGCGCCTGCGTCGTCGTAGCTGACGAGGTCGGACAACCGCGCGCTGAGACCCCGGCGGCGGCCGCGCGCGGTGCGTTCGGGGCCGAGGATCCAGCGGCGCAGCTCGATCGCCTCGCCGCCCGACAGCTCGACGGCGAAGGTCGAATCGGCAGCGTCGAACAAGTGATGCCCTTCGTCGAAAACGATTCGCGTCAGCGCCTGGCCCTCCGCCCTGCCCCGGACGGCGTTGAGCATGACCAGAGCGTGATTGGCGATGACGAGGTCGGCACCGGCGCTGGCGCGGACGCTGCGCTCGATGAAACAGCTGCGGTAGTGCGGGCAGCCGGCGTAGACGCATTCACCGCGGCGGTCGGTCAGCCCGGCAAGCGCGGCGCGCCCGAACAAGGTCGCAAGCCAGCCGGGCAGGTCGCCGCCGACCATGTCGCCGTCACGGCTATACTCGGCCCAGCGCGCCGCCAGCTGCGCGAAGATCGCGGCACGCCCGCCGAAGCCGCCTTGCAGCGCGTCTTCGAGGTTGAGCAGGCACAGGTAATTCTCGCGGCCCTTGCGGACCACGACCTTGGCGCGCTTGGTCGCCGCATCCGGATAGGCGCGCGCGGTTTCCTGATCGAGCTGGCGCTGCAGCGCTTTGGTGTAGGTCGACAGCCAGACCGTGCCGCCCGCCGTCTCCGCCCACAGCGCCGCGGGCGCGAGATAGCCGAGCGTCTTGCCGATGCCGGTGCCCGCCTCGGCCAACGCGACATTGGGTGCCGACGCCAGCGTGCGCGGGCGGAACGCGTGCGCGGCGGCATGCGCGAAGGCGCGCTGCCCGTCGCGGCGCTCGGCCCCGAGGCGGAGCAATGCATCGAGCCGCGCATCGACCGCGGCCTCGGGCACTGCCACATCGCGTGGCCGCGGTCGGGGAGCGGCCTCCTCCCACTTCGGCAGCGACGTGAACAGCGTGCGCTCGGGCTTGGGCGGGACAGGGATGCGCTTGACGACCTCGCCCGCCCAGCCCCAGCGCAGCCGCTGCAACGTCTGCGCGATCTGATACGCGCCGTGCCGCTCGGGCCAGGCGGGGTCGGCGAGGCGGGCGAGGAGCGCAGTGGCGGCGGTGTTCAGAAAATCAGTCTCGGCTGAACCATCCTGCGGTATGCCAAGGTCGAGTGCCACCGCCAGCCCGCGCGCCGTCGGCACGACAAACCGCGCCGGATGGACGAAAGCGAACAGTTCGAGCAGGTCGAGCCCCGACAGCTCGGGATAGCCGAGGCGGCTCGCGGTTATCGCGGCGTTGAGCAGCAGCACCGGTGTATCGCCCGCGCGCCGGATCGCTTCGCCGCGCGAGACCAAGGCCGCGTCGATCCAGATGCCGGCGTGGTTGGCGACGAGCGCGGGGTAGCGTGCGGCAGGACTCACGCGCCTTGCTACCACAGAACGGACAAGGAACAATGGCCTGCTTGCCGCAACTGGCTTGGACCTGCATACGCGCGTTGTGGTCCTGCTGCGGCGCTGCGACCGCGCCGGCCCTCCAGCCCGACGCCTAAACCCAGTTCTGGCGATCGACGGCACGGATTACGTTATGCTGACGCAGATTGTGGCTTCGGTGCCAACGCGCGAACTGGGGCGGCCGCTGACCACGCTCATCGCGCAATCCGACGTGATTGGCGACGCGATCGACTTTCTGCTCTTCGGATTCTGAACCGCTGGCATTTGCGGCCTTCACGAGATGTGGCAAGGGAGCATTCATCGCGCTGCCGGTACAAGCGGCGCGCCGTCAACCAGTCTAAATCGGGGCCGCGACGTTGAATTCATCCCTGCGCGCCGCTGCCCTGACCTCCAAGGCCTGGCCTTTCGAGGAAGCGCGCAAGCTGCTGGCGCGTGCGGGCGACGGTCCGGTGATCTTCGAAACCGGCTACGGCCCGTCCGGCTTGCCGCATATCGGGACGTTCGGCGAAGTCGTGCGGACGACGATGGTGCGGCGGGCGTTCGAGGCGATGTCGGACCGGCCCACACGACTGATTGCGTTTTCGGACGACATGGACGGTTTTCGCAAGGTGCCGCCGGGGCTGCCGCAGCAGGACATGCTGGCGGCGCATCTGGGGCGGCCGATGAGTGCGGTTCCCGATCCGTTCGGCACGCATGCCAGCTTCGGCGCGCATAACAATGCGCGGCTGCGGGCGTTCCTCGACGGTTTCGGCTTCGATTATGAGTTCCTGTCGTCAACCGATTGCTACCGCTCGGGGCGCTTCGACGCGACATTGCGCAAGGTGCTGGCGAACTATGACGCGGTCATCGACGTCATCCTGCCGACGCTCGGCCCCGACCGGCGGGCGACCTATGCGCCGTTCCTGCCGCTGTGCCCGCGCACCGGCGTCGTGCTGCAGGTGCCGCTGACGGCGCGCGATGTCGACGCGGGGACGGTCAGCTATGCCGATCCGGTCAGCGGTGAGAGCGTCACGGTGCCGGTCACCGGCGGCCATTGCAAGCTGCAGTGGAAGGTCGATTGGGCGATGCGCTGGGTGGCGCTCGGCGTCGATTATGAGATGGCGGGCAAGGACCTGATCGACTCGGTGACGCTGTCGAGCCGGATCGCGCGCATCCTGGGTGCCGAGCCGCCGGCGGGGTTCATCTACGAGCTGTTCCTCGATGCCGAGGGCGCGAAGATATCGAAGAGCAGGAACAACGGACTGACGATCGAGCAGTGGCTCGACTACGGCTCGCCCGAGAGCCTGGCGTTCTACATGTACGCCAATCCGAAAAAGGCCAAGCGGCTGCACTTCGACGTCATCCCGAAGGCGATCGACGACTATTACAGCTTCATCACGAACTTCCCCGGGCAGCCGCTCGAGCAGCAGCTGGGGAATCCGGCCTGGCATATCCACCATGGGTTACCGCCGTCGTACGACCTGCCGCTGAGCTTCGGGCTGCTGCTCAATCTCGTCACCGTCGCGGGCACGACCGATCCGGCGGTGCTGTGGGGCTATGTGGCGCGCTCGTTCCCCGGCACCAGCCCGGCCACGCACACCGAGATCGACAAGCTGGTGCGCTACGCCATCGCCTATGCGCGCGATTTCGTCGTGCCGGGGCTGGTGCGGCGCGCGCCTGATGCGCGCGAAGCGGCGGCGCTCGCCGATCTCGACCGGCGGTTGGCGGCGCTCGGCCCCGAGGCGGAGGCTGAGGCGTTTCAGACCGAGGTTTACGAGGCCGGCAAGGCGGCGGAGTTCGAGCCGCTGCGTGACTGGTTCAAGGCGCTGTACGAAACCCTGCTTGGCACCTCGCAAGGTCCGCGCATGGGCTCGTTCATCAAGCTTTATGGGCTAGGCGAGACGCGAGCGCTGATTGCCGGGACGATCGCGGAGAAGGTTGCGTGAAGCGAGTGTGTGTTGCGTTGATGGTGCTTAGCACGGCCGGGATCGTCTCGGCCGCGTCGATCGACCAGTTCCGGGTCGGTCACTTTGCCGAGGCGGCGAGCCAGGGCCGCGCCGAAGCGACGGCGGCTTCGCTGATCCTGTCGGGCCGATCGTCGCTGGCGCTGGCGTGTTTCGAGACTACCAATCCATCGCGCGCGCTGCAGCTGGTCGACGCTGCCGAGCACGACTTCGACGCCGCGCTGGCCAAGGCGCCGGGCAACAACGAGGCGCTGCTGCAGAAGGCGACCGCGATCGGCTACCGCGCCAAGCTGACCAAGTCGGGCGGGCAGGCGAAGGAAGCGCGGCGGCTGTTCGAGGCGGCGGTGGCGCGCGAGCCCAACAACGCGCTGGCATGGGCGTCGATCGCCGGCTGGCACGCGGCCTCGGTGGCGACGCTGGGCAAGTTCATCGCCAGCACCGTGCTCGGGGCGAAGCTCGACACCGCGATGAAGGACTTCGACATCGCGCTGGCGAAAGACCCGCGCAATCCGCTCAACCGGGTGTTCTACGCGTTCACGCTGCTCGATCTCGACACCGGCAATGCGCCGCGCGCGGCGGCACTGCTGCGCGAGGCCGACCGGCTACCGCCGCGCGACGGCATCGAAGCGCTGACCAAGCGCGGCGTCGCCGAGGTATTACCGCTGCTCGATCACGGCGATGTCAAGGGCGCGCGCGCCACCGCGCGACGGCTGCTGCCGTTCGGGACGTTCGCCTGATCGCGCCTGGACGTCGTCGTGAGACTAACGCGATATGCCAGCAGGTTCACCCGCTGAACTGCTTCTGATACTAGGCGGCTAGCAGCCTCGCCGCCGTCACCCCCGACCTGAGCGAGCCCTCGATTGTCGCGGGGAGCCCGGTCGCGGTCCAGTCGCCCGCCAGCACGACGTTCTGCCACCGCGTTGCCGCGCCCGGCCGCTTGGCGTTTTGCCCGGGCGTCGCGGCGAAGGTGGCGCGGGCTTCCTTGATGACCTGCCAGCGCGGCATTTCACCGGTGATTCCGTAGGCGGCGCAGATATCGCCCCACAACGTTCGCGCGATGGTCTCGCGGTCCTGCGCGGCAAGCTCATCGGCGCAGCTGACCGTCACCGATATGCGGTCGTCGTGCGCCACCAGCCACTGCGCGGTGCCGCCGAGCACGGCAAGGATCAGCGGCATGTTTGCGGGTCCGGGCCCCGCGAAGTGCGCGTTGACGATCGCGTGGAAGCTGTCGGGGACGCTCAGCCCGGGGAGCAGCTCAGCCGCAACCGGCGCGGGTAGTGCGACAACGATACTGTCGTCCGTGCCCAGCGTCACCGGGCCGTCGCCGTAGTTCAGCTCGCTCGCGCGGTCGTCGCCAAGCGTCAGCGAGCGCACCCGCGCGCCGAGACGCACCTCCGCCCCGCGCACCTTGAGCCACGCCAGCGCCGGATCGACGAACGCCGCCGCCAGCGTCGGGGTGGCGAGCCGAGGGCGGTAGGCGTCGCCGCCTTGCGCCATCGTCTCGCGGACGATCGCGCCCGCCAGCTGGGCACAGCCAGCCGCGGCGGCGGTGTTAAGCGCGGCGAGGAAGAAGGGCTCGAGCAGCTTGTCCCACAGCACGCCGTGCGTTGGAATGACATCGCCGACGGTCTGACCGGGCTTAGCACGCAATAGCGCTGCCAGCCGCAAATAGTCGCCGACCTGCGTCCCCGGCACGCGCCGCGCCGGGCTCAGCATCCACCACGGCAGGCGGCTGGCGTTGGGCCGCAGCGCCCAGCGCGCGCCGTCCGCCAGGTCGACGAAATCGAAGCGTGCCTCGCGGAGGCCGGCCAGGCGATCGCTCGCGCCGGTCAGCGCCAGATAGTCGTTGACGGCGTGGTTGCCCGAGGCGACGAAGTGGTTGCCGTTGTCGATCGTCAGCCCGAGCTGCGCGTCGTGATACGAGCGGCAGCGCCCGCCCGCCTGCCGCGCTGCCTCGATCAGCGTGATCTGGCGGCCGGCCTCGACCAGCCGCACGGCGGCGGACAGCCCTGCCAGCCCCGCGCCGATGACATAGACGCGCCCTGCCCGCGAACCCGTACTCAAGCGTGGCTCAACCGATCAGGCCGTGGCGCAGCACCAGCCAGAGCAGGTTGCGCTTGCCGATGCGGACGCGGCGGCGTGGGCTCGCCCAGCCCTCGGCCTGCATGCGGCCGAGCAGATGCGCGTAGACTTCGGCCATCAGGCGCGGTGTCCGCAGCCGCCCGCCGGGCCGCTCGCGCAGGATACGGCGTGCTTCGTCGAAGTGCGACTGCGCCGTCGCCGCGAGCTTGCGGCAGACCGCGTCGATGCCCGGATGCAGCGCCATCGTGCGCGGTTCGCCCACCGGCACCCCCGCTTCGGCAAGCAGCTCGGCGGGCAGGTACAACCGCCCGATGGCGGCGTCCTCGTCGACATCGCGGACGATGTTGGTGAGCTGCAGCGCGCGGCCGAGGTGGTGCGCGACCGCGATGCCGGCGTCGGGGGTCATCGCGAAGGTATGCACCGACAGCCGCCCGACGGCGACTGCCACGCGGTCGCAGTAAAGGTCGAGGACCGCCTGCGACGGCGCGACGATATTCGCCTCGACGTCCATCAGCATGCCGTCAATGACCGCGAGAAAATCGTCCTTGGGCAGCGCGAAGCGCTCGATCGCCTCCGCGAGGAACGCCAGCCGCGCCGGCCGCGCGCCGGCGTAGAAAGCGTGGAGATCGGCGGCCCAGCCTTCGAGTTCGGCGCGGCGTTCGGACCGGGGCCGCTCGTCGGCATCAGCGATGTCGTCGACAATCCGGCAGAACGCGTAGATCGCGAACATGCCGCGGCGCTCCGCCTTCGGCATCAGCCGCATCGCCGCGTAAAACGAGCTGCCCGATGCCTTTGCCTGCGTCGCCGACTCGGACGCGTCGACGGTAGCGGGGGCGGCGAGCGTGGTCATGACGTCGAGCCTCGGACATCCAGGAGCCGCCGTCTTATGCCAAAACGCCGCAGCGCCAAAGCCCCGATCGCAGGCAGTGCAAGCCGTAGCGCCTCGAATTTACGATGGTGCAGCCGCGGCCCGAACGGGTCCGTACGCAACCGCACAGTCAAATCGAGCGCGAGCCGGTGGATCACCGCGACCTCGAGCGCAAGGCCAGTGTCGCGGATGCCGTCGGCGAACGGTGCCGCTTGCGCGAGCAATGCCTCGACACGCGGCAGCAGGCTGCGGATGACGCTCGCCAGCCCGGGCGGCGGCGGCTCCGCGCCGAGTGCGCTCGCGTCGAGCTTCGCGGCGGCAAGCGCATCGGCGGGCACGTAAACGCGGTCCATGACGGCGTAATCCGCGCGGCAATCCTGCAGGTGGTTGATGACCTGCAACGCCGCACATAGTGCATCCGACGCCGGCCACAGCGCGCGGTTCTCGCCGTGGACGTCGAGCATGAACCGCCCAACCGGCATCGCCGAATAGCGGCAGTACTCCATCAGCTCGGCCCAGCTGGCGTAGCGCGATTTCGACACATCGCGGCGGAAGGCCTCGAGCAGTTCGAAGCCGTGCGTGGGGGTGAGCCCGCGCGCGATGAGCGCGGTGCGCAGCGCGGCGGCTTCGGAAAAGTCACCCTCGCCCGCCAGCGTCGCGCGCATCGCTTCAAGTCGCGCCAACCGGGCTTCGGGCAACGCCCTAGGCCGGTCAGCAATGTCGTCGGCGGTGCGCGCGAAACGGTAAAAGGCCAGCACCAGCGGGCGATGGCGGGCGGCGATCAGCCATGACGCGACCGGAAAGTTTTCGGATTTGTGATCCTTGGTAGCGAGACCGGTCACGTCGATCCTCCCCGCCTTCGGGGAGGTGGCGCGCTCTTCGCGCG
>CAXTTR010000065.1:0-3730 GCA_964247215.1 uncultured Sphingomonadaceae bacterium | reverse complement strand
GAACGCGCCGAGCGCGGTCAGCGCGAAGCAGTTGAAGGAGCTGAGCATTCAGATCGCGCCGGGGCTGAAACCTTGATCCTCCCCGCCTTCGGGGAGGTGGCGCGCTCTTCGCGCGACGGAGGGGCGGAGCGACTGGGCCCGACCGCCCCTCCACCGCAAGCGCGGTTCCCCTCCCCGAAGACGGGGAGGATTTAAGCGGCAGCGCCTGCGCGCGTCCCTTCCACATGCCGCCGCGCCCGCGCCACTGCTGCACGGCCGAGTCGAGCGTGAACGCGGCGTAGGTCAGCCCGATCATCGGCAGCGCAAGGCCCCACAGCGGCGAGACCCGGTAATAGCGCAGGATCGGCTGCATGGTGATCGCCATCAAAAGCCAGGCGGCGGCACCGACTATCGGAGCACTTAGGCTGTCGATCCGCGCGTGTCCGAACAGGACCAGCAATGGCGGCCCGAGATAGAGTAACACCATGCCGATAAGCGTCCCCGCCAGCAGCCACGGCGAAAAACCCAGCTGCGCGTAAGCCGAGCGCGACACCATGCGGCGGATGTCATCGAAGCCGTACGGACGCAGGCTGACCGAGTGTGTGCTCAGCCCGAGCCAGATCGGACCGACGCGCTTCATCTGGCGCGCCAGGGCGCAGTCGTCGATGATCTCGCCGCGAATGCCCGGGATGCCGCCAGCGGCCGCGAGCGCGTCGCGGCGGACGAGGACACAGCCGCCCGCCGCCGCCGCGACCCGCCCTGCCCGGTTGACCTGCCAGAACGGGAACAACATTGCGAAGAAGTAGACAAATGCCGGGATCAGGGCGCGCTCGGCGAAGCTGCCGCAGTGCAGCCGCGCCATGGTGGAGACCATGACACGACGCTGGCCGGAACGGTCGCTGGCCGAGATGCGCGTGACCAGATTGCGCAGCGTGCCGGGCGCGTGACCGATATCGGCATCGGTCAGCCATAGCAGCTCGGGCGTGCCCGCGTTCGCGACGCCGTGCGCCAGCGCCCACAGCTTGCCGGTCCAGCCCGCCGGGCGCGGCGGTGTCGACAGGATCGTCAGCCGTGAGTCGTTGTTCGCAGCGGCCCGCGCGGTGGCGGCGGTACCATCGGTACTGGCGTCGTCGGCCAGCCGTACCGCGAGATTGCCGGGGTAATCCTGCGCGAGCAGCCCGGCGACAGTGCGCGCGATGACATCGGCCTCGTCGCGCGCCGGAACCACCGCGACCACATCGGGCCATATCGCCGGCTCGGGCGGCAGGTCACGGTCGTCGCGGTCGCGGAAGCGCCAGAAGCCGCGCAGCAGCAGGGCAACCCAGCATGCGAACACGAAGCCCGCGAGCCAGCTCACTTCAGATACCCATGCGTCCCGAACCACGCCAGCGCGTCATCGATCGCCGTCGCATACGGCCGCGCGGTATAGCCGAGTTCGCGCGTCGCCTTGGCATGCGTGAAGAACATCCGGTACTTCGCCAGCCTTAGCCCATCCGCCGTCAGCATCGGCTCTTTCCCGGTGACGCGCGCCACTGCCTCCGCCGCCCACGCCAGCGGGAACAGCGGCCCGCGCGGCAGGCTCAACGTCGGCGCGCGCCGCCCGGTGCGCGCAGCAATTGCAGCGAGCATCGCCTGCAGCGTCGCGTCCTGCCCGCCGAGGATGTAGCGCTCGCCGACCCGGCCCTTGTCGTGCGCGAGCAGGTGGCCCGCCGCGACATCGTCGACGTGGACGAGGTTGAGCCCGGTGTCGACGAACGCCGGCATCCGGCCGCACGCCGCCTCGACGATGACACGCCCGGTCGGCGTCGGGCGGCTGTCGCGCGGCCCGATCGGCGTCGACGGGTTGACGATAACGGCTGCCAGGCCCTGCCCGGCGACCATCGCCTCGACAACACGCTCGGCGGCGACCTTGCTGCGCTTGTATGCGCCTATCGCGTTCGCGGCATCGAGCGGCGCGGTTTCGTCGACCGGGGTGCCGCTATCCGACAGCGCCAGCGTCGCGACGCTGCTGGTGTAGACGATGCGCGTCACCCCGGTAGCGAGCGCCGCGCTCATCACGGTACGGGTGCCCTCGACGTTGGTGCGCTCGATCTCGCCGGGATCGCGTGCCCATAGCCGGTAGTCGGCGGCGACGTGATACAGGCTGGAGCAGCCATCGAGCGCGGCGCGCATCGCATCGGCATCGCGCATGTCGGCGGTGACGATTTCGCAACCGAGGCCGTCCAGATTGGCGCTGGGCTTGCGGACCGTGGCGCGCACCGTCTCGCCGCGCGCGAGCAGCGCGCGGACCACCGCCGAGCCGACGAAACCACCGGCTCCGGTAACCAGCGCGGTCAATCGAGCGCCCGGCGGGATAGCCCCCGGCGCGACGATGCGGCGCGCCGCCACAGCGCGCCGCCCTCGCGTGCCTGCCAGATCAGCAGCACCGGCACGGCAATGGCGAGATCACGCGCCCGCTTCAGCAGCGACAGCGCGAGGCCGAGCTCCGCCGGCAGGCCGAACAGCGGGCATAGCAGCACGTACGCGCCCTCCTGAATGCCGAGCGCGCCCGGCACCATGAACGCTGCGCTGCGCAGCGCGAAAATCAGGCTCTCGATGACCAGCACGGTCAGCAGCGGCACCGGCTGCCCGGCGAGCCGCAGCGCCAGCCACGCGCCCGCGCCGCTGAGCAGCCACGCGGCGAGATTGAGCGCGAACGACGCCAGCAGCCGGGCACGCTCATGATAGATAGTGTCGAGTTCGCGTCGCACGGCCCCAAGTGCGACCGCTGTCCCCGGCAGCATGCGATCGAGAAGCCGTCCCGCGAGCGCCAGCAGCGGCCGCTGCGCGAAGGCGAACGCCGCCGCTGTCGCGACGACCAGCGCCAGCCCGGCCAGCACGGCGTTTCGGGTATGGCCGGCACTCGCGCCGCCCGCGATCATGCCGGTCAGCGCGACGACGCCCGCCAGCGTGAACACCAGCTGCGCCGCCATCTCGGTGGTCAGGTCGGCGGTCATCGAGGCGTAGGCAAGCGGCGCAGGCACGCCGGTCGCGGTGACGGTGCGCCCGCCGACAACCAGTCCGCCGATCTGCGCGAACGGCAGCAGGTCGGTCGCCGCCTCCCGCGTCATCCGGCCCCAGATGAACGACGGCAGCGCATCGAGGCTCAGCCCCGGTGCGACCGCCCACCATGCCGCGCCGAGGACGCCCAAGACGATCAGCGTATAGAGCGTGAACGCCGCAAACCCGGCGTAACCAATCCGTCCGACCGCCGCCAATACCGGCGCGAAGCCGACCGAACCGAGCAACGTCGCTGCCAGCGCGAGCCCGACCAGCGTCGACAGGAGCAGCAGCGTGCGCAACGGCGGCTTAGGCTGTGGCCAGCGTCGGCGCGCGCTTGCCCATGACGCGCAGCGCAAGCCGCATCATGCCGGGCACGAACTTCGGGCGCAGCAGCCGCCTGTCGTACACCGCGAGCCGCCGGTCATTCTCGGCAAGGCACAGCGCCGCCAGGTCGGGAAAGCTGATCTCGACGCCCAAGTCCTTCGAGCCGTTGAGCGTGAAGTTGCTATCCTGCGCGACGCTGTTGTCGCCCATGCCCTTGGCCATGTCGATGCGCTCCCAGATCAGGAAGGCCCATACCGCCAGTACCTTAGCCGCAAAATACGGCCGCCGCCACCACGGCATGTTGCGCCGCGCCCATGCCACCCAGTTGACGAAGAACAGGATATGCCGCCCCTCCTCGCGCATCACCGGCTCGAAGGTATCGACG
>CAXTTR010000064.1:5132-11195 GCA_964247215.1 uncultured Sphingomonadaceae bacterium | reverse complement strand
CGGCTCGTGCCGCCCGAGCATCGCCGCGCTCATTGCGCGCGAGCTTCCGGATGCTCGGGCGCAGTTCAACGCCGGCGTCACATCGGCAGCTTGAACCCCGGCGGGATCGGCAGCCCGGCGGTCAGCTTGGCCTTCTCGGCATCGCCCGCCGCCTGCGCTTTCTTGCCGGCGTCGTTGAACGCGGCGACGATCAGGTCTTCGAGCATCGCCTTGTCGGCGGGCACGATGAGCGAGGGGTCGATGTCGAGCCCGGTCATGCGGCCGCTCGCCATCGCACGGACCTTGACCAGCCCGCCGCCTGAGGCACCCTCGACGGCAATCGAGTCGAGCGAGCGCTGCGCGTCCTCCATCTTCGATTGCAGGCCCTGCGCCATTTTGAGGATTTCATCGAGGCTGGGCATCGGCGGTACTCCTTGCAGTATCGGGCTCGGACAGATCGGCCGCATCGGCGGCTATAGCGGGTTCGACGCTGAGCAGTTCCGCGCCGGGGAAGGCAGCGAACAGCTGCTGGACCAGCGGGTCGGCAAGCGCCGCGGCGCGGGTCGCGGCGATGTCGCTGAGCTCGGTCTCGCGCAGCGTCGGCGCACCCGCCGCGCCGTCGGGCAGCCGGGTCAGCGTCACCGTCCAGCGAGCGCCGGTCCACTCCTGCAGCTTCGCCATCAGCTGCGGCGCGAACTCGCGTGGCAGGTTAGGCGCACCGGCAATCGTCAGCAGTGGCGGCGCATAACCGACCAGCCGCACCTCGTCATGAAGCAGGTGCGCCAGCCGCGGCTCGTGCCGCGCCATGCACAGCTCGACCAGTTCGCCGAAGCTGGCGGGGAGCGGGTAAGACACGGCAGCATCAGGCACCACTGGACTGGAAGGCCGAGGTGCGGCGGGCTCAGACGATCCCGCTGCCAACGGGGATGTGTCTGGCGACGGCTCTTCCGAACTCGGCGGCGATGTCGGGTGGCGTTGCTGCGCCGCTGCTTGCACTGCCGGCAAACCCAACGGCTCGCCGCGCGGCATCGCCACCGCGGTCAGCTCGCCCGGATCGCCGCGCTCGGTCAGGCGGCGCACCAGCTCGGCGGGATCGGGCAGTTCGCTCGCGTGGATCAGCCGCAGCAACGCCATCTCGGCCGCCTGCAACGGCACCGGCGCAGCCTGCACCTCGGCGAGCCCCTTCAACAGCAGCTGCCACAGCCGGTGCAGCACCGGGAACGACAGTCGTGCGCCCCAATCTTTGACGAGCGCGCGCTCCTCGGCGCTCATCGCCGCATCGTCGCCGCCACCGACCTTGGCGCGTGTGATCGTGTGAACGAGTTCAAGCAGCTCCTGTAGGACCTGCGCCGGATCGGCGCCAAGGTCGAAGCTGTCCTTGAACGCCGCCAGCGCGCTCGCCGCCTCGCCCGCGAGCAGCAGCGCGAACAGCGTCCGCACCGTGCCGCGGTCGGATAGCCCGAGCATGTCGCGCACCGCCACCGCGCTGACCTCGCCCGCACCGTGCGCGATCGCCTGGTCGAGGATCGACAGCCCGTCGCGCACCGAGCCCTCGGCGGCGCGCGCGATCAGCGCCAACGCCTCGGGCTCGGCGGTCGCACCCTCGGCCTCGACGATCTTGGCGAAGTGCGCGGTCAGCGTCTCCGCCGGGATGCGCCGCAGGTCGAAGCGCTGGCAGCGCGACAGCACGGTGACGGGCAGCTTGCCGACTTCGGTCGTCGCAAAGATGAACTTCACATGCGGCGGCGGCTCCTCGAGCGTCTTCAGCAGTGCGTTGAAGGCGTTCTTCGACAGCATGTGAACTTCGTCGACGATGTAGATCTTGTACCGCGCCGAGGCGCTGGCGTAGCGCACGGCCTCGATGATCTCGCGGACGTCATCGACGCCGGTGTTCGATGCCGCGTCCATTTCGATGACGTCCATGTGGCGGCCCGCGGCGATGGCGACGCACGGCTCGCAGACGCCGCACGGGTCGATCGTCGGGCCACCCGTGCCGTCGGGGCCGACGCAATTCAATGCCTTGGCGATGATCCGCGCCGTCGAGGTCTTGCCGACGCCGCGCACACCGGTCAGCAGCCACGCCTGCGCCAGCTGCCCGCGGCGGATCGCGTTGCCGAGCGTCCGCACCATCGCATCCTGGCCGAGCAGCGCATCGAAGTTCGCCGGCCTGTATTTGCGCGCCAGCACGCGGTACGCGGGCGCGGCTTCGGCCGGGGTCGTACCAGCTTGGGCAGCTTCGGCCGAAGCTAGCGGCGCGGCGAACAGTTCATCCATGGCCGGCAGGGTGACCGCTCCAGTCGCAATTCGCAAGCGCAGGTGGGAGCCGGGAACGACCCAAAGCGGATTCGTTACGGCTGCTTCCTTCCGGACCTGACCGGGTTGGCGAGTGCTTTGCCCGCCCGACTCCCGTGGCCGGTATGGGCGAAGCTGGGACAAGGTGCAAGACGCGCTAGTTGGCCTTGACCAGCTTGCGGTCAGCGGGCGCGACCAGCGCCGCCGTCGGTGTCTGCTCGGCGTAATACGCCGACACCGCGACGATCTCCTGATCGCTGAGCTTGGCGGCGACCTTGGTCATCGGGTTGTAGCTGAGCGAGTTGCCGCGCCCGCCGGCCCGGAACAGCCGCAACTGCTGGATCATGTAATCGGCATTCTGCCCGCGCAGCCGCGGATAGACGCGCTGATCGTTCGAGACCAGCGCATGACAGCCGCTGCACGCGCCAATCCCGCGCTGCCGCAACCCGCGCTCGGCAATCTGCTCGCCGAGGGCGACGTAATTGGCCGGCAGCGGCTCGACCGTCGCCGCCAGCGACTTGGCCAAGGGCTGCGCTGCGTAATGCTGCGACAGGGCGACGATCTGCGCCGGGGACAACTGCGCCGCGACGGTCTGCATGACCGCACTGTAGCGACGCCCGCTGGCAAACGACGCGAGCGTCTGCTGCAGGTAACCCGGCGTCTGGATCGCGATGTTGGGAAACGCGCCGACAACGCGCCCGGTCCCGGCGCTGCCGTGGCAGCGGACGCAGCTGTTGAGCGGCGTGTCGTCCTGCGCGAAGGTGTCGGGGCCCGCCGCCGGCGTCACATACCAGTTGATATTGCCCTGCGGAATGTTCGAATTGAAGCTGGCGTAGCGGCGCAACGCCGGCGTCGGGCCGAACGGCGTCTGCGGGGCCGGTCCGCCCTTCGGCACCGCCGCCTCGCCGAATGCAAGCTGGCGATACTGGTCGTAATTCAGTTTTGGCAGTGCGCGCGCGAAGCTGACCATCGACCAGATCTCGTCGTCGCGGACCTGCGTCGGCCAGCCCGGCATGGCACTATATTTGACGCCATGCTTCAGTATCCAGAAGATCTCGCGCGCATTGTCGTCCTTGATCTGCGCGGCGAGATACGGCGGCCGCGGCGTCATCGCCAGCGCGATCGGGTTCTGCCCGATGCCGGGCGCGCCGTGACAATTGGCGCAGACGTTGGCGTAATGCGACGCGCCCATCGCGATCCGGGTCGGGCTATCGAGGTCGCGCGGCGGCTGCAGCTTGTCGCTGTGGAATGCCACCGAGCGGCGAAACGTGTAGTGGAGAAACCGCGCCCACGTCGGCGGATGCGGCGTCGTCGCGGCGAGATTGAACACGCCGCTGACGACAACCAGCGCCGCTATGATGAATCCGATCAGGCCGGTTACGAGTAACGGCCCAAGCCACTGATACAGACGACGGGGAAAAATCGTGCGTAGCATGTGTACGAAAACGACGGAGTGGAGCTAAGTTCCTGCTCGCCACGAACTGCGACAAATACGCCGCAGCACAGGACCGGGCACGGCACTTCTCAGCTAAACAACGCGGTGGCTAGCGCCCGCTCATGTTCTGGCTGCCGGGCGGCAGCCGTACCTCTAGCGTCTCCAGCTCCGCCGTCAGCCAAATCTGGCAGGCCAGCCGCGACGTGCGCGAGACGCCGTAGGCAAAGTCGAGCATGTCGTCCTCCTCGGGCGCTGGCGGCGGCAGCCTGTCGAAGTCGGCGGCGGCGATCAGCACGTGGCAGGTCGAGCACGCCATCGCGCCTTCGCACGCGCCCTCGAGCGGCTGGTCGTGCGCCTGCGCGAGGTCGAGCAACCGCGTGCCGGGCGGCGCGTCGGCCTCGGTGATGCGTTTACCGTCGGCGCTGACGAAGCGGACGTGCGTCATGCGGCGAGCGCCCGCAGTTTCGCCGTGCCCGCGTTGAGCAGCGCCGCGGCGGTGTCGATCTCATCAGCGGTAGTGAACCGGCCCCAGCCGAGCCGCAGACTGGACTTCGCCTCGGCCGTGCTCAGGCCGAGTGCGGCAAGGACGTGGCTGGGCCGTCCCGAGCCGCTGGCGCAGGCCGAGCCCGCCGACATCGCCAGCCCTCGCGCCGACGCCAGCAGCCGCGCGCCATCGACGCCGTCGAAGCGCACATTGAGCGTGCCGAACCAGCGCGCCTCGGTCGAGCCGTTGATGTGATACGGCGCGGTCAGTTGCGACAGCAGCCTGTCCCACAGCGCTCGTACATGCGCGGTGTCCGACGCCATGCGATCGGCGGCAATGGCGGCGGCGGTCCCCAGCCCGACGCACAGCGCCGGGGCGAGCGTGCCCGAGCGGCCGCCGTCCTCCTGCCCGCCGCCGTGGAGCAGCGGCGTCAGCGTCACTCCCGGCCGGATGTAAAGCGCGCCGATGCCCTTGGGGCCGTAAAGCTTGTGCGCCGTCAGGCTGAGCAGGTCGACGCCGAGCGCCTCGACGCGGGCCGGCAGCTTGCCGAACCCCTGCGCTGCATCGCAGTGCATCAGCGCGCCGTGCGCATGGGCGCGCGCCGCGATCTCCGCAACCGGCTGGATGACGCCGGTTTCGTTGTTGACGAGCATCGCCGACACCAGCGCGACGTCGTCGCCGAGCGCGGGGTCGAGTTCGTCGAGGTCGATCAGCCCGTCGGGCCGCACGCCGAGCACGGTCAGCCTGAACCCCTGAGTCGCCAGGTAGCGCGCGGTTTCCAGCACGCAGCTATGCTCGGTCGCCAGCGTCACAATGCGGCGGCGTTCCGGGTCGGCGGCGGTCAGCGCGCCCTTGAGCGCCCAATTGACCGACTCGGTCGCGCCGCCAGTGAACGCGACGCGCTCGGGCTCGCATGCGAGCACCGCTGCCACCTGCTGCCGCGCGACGGCGACCGCCGCCGCGGCTTCGTAACCGAAGCGGTGCAGCGAGTGCGGGTTACCGAAGCGCTCGCCGAGCCACGGCTGCATCGCCTCGACGACGGCGGGATCAGTGGGCGTGGTCGCGGCGTAGTCGAGATAAACCGGCCGGTTCATGCGGCTTGCTCGTGCGGCAGGCTCGCCGCCGCCTTCACCCGCTGCCGCGCCGCGAGCGCGTTCCACGCCGCCGCGAACGCGTCGATTTCGGCCGCCGTCGTCCGCCAGCCGGCGCTGACCCGGATTGCCTCGCCCGCCGCCCGCTCGCTCAGTCCCATGGCGCGCAGCACGTGGCTCGCGCCGACCTTGCCCGACGAGCATGCCGCACCGGCGCTGACCGCGAAGCCCGCAAGGTCGAGCGCCATCACCTGCGTCATCGCCGGGACGCCCGCCATGCGGATGCAGCTGATCGTGCCCAGCCGGGGCACGGCCGCGCCGATGACCTCCGTGCCGTCGAGCTGCGCCTCGAGCCGGTCGCGCAACGCGGTGGCGCGCGCCAGCCAGCCCGCGTCGGACGCGCGCTCGGCCAGCGCCGCGGCGAACCCGGCGATGCCCGGCAGGTTTTCGGTCCCGGCACGATAGCCGCGCTCCTGGCCGCCCCCTGCCCGGTTCGCCGCAAAGCCGCCGAGGTCGCGCACGATCAGCGCGCCGACCCCCGGCGGGCCACCGCATTTGTGCGCCGAAACCGCGATAAGGTCCGCATCGGGCAGCGGCAGCTTGCCGACGCCCTGCACCGCGTCGACGAGCAGCTTGCCGCCCGCTGCGCCAACCAGCGCCGCCACTTCGGCGAGCGGCTGCAGCACGCCGGTTTCATTGTTCGCCTGCATGACGGCGACCAGCGCGGGTGCGCGTGCCGTGGCCAGCAGCGCCGCCAGTTCAGCGAGATCGACCTGCCCCGC
>CAXTTR010000064.1:0-5122 GCA_964247215.1 uncultured Sphingomonadaceae bacterium | reverse complement strand
CCCGCCGCGTCGACCGGAATGACCGTCGCCCCCGCCGCTTGCAGCCGCACCGCGTCATGCTCGACCGCCGAGACCAGCACCGACGCTGCCCCGCTGCAGCGCAGTGCCAAGCCGATCGCCTCGGTCGCGCCGCCGGTGAACACCAGCGCGCCGCGCGCACAGCCGAGCAGCGCTGCGATCCGCTCGCGTGCGTCCTCGAGCATCGCGTGCGCGCCCCGCCCCGCGCGGTGCACCGACGACGGGTTCGCCCACGCTCCCGCCGCATCGCGCATCGCCGCGATCGCCGCTGCATCGAGCGGCGCGGTCGCGGCATAATCGAGATAGGCTGGCGTCATCGGAAGCGACTCGGACGGATTCAATTGCAGCTTGGCGGCGGCCGCATATATAGGGACGATCCGCGCTGCCGTGCAGCCATCCTTTATCCCTGCAGGTCAAATGCCCGACGTTATCTTTCCCGGTCCCGAAGGCCGCCTCGAAGGCCGTTACCAGCCGGCCAGCCGCCCGCGCGCGCCGGTCGCCATCCTGCTGCAGCCGCATCCGACGCAGGGCACGATGAACCACCCGATCGTGCTGGCGCTGTACCAGACCTTCGTGCGCCGGGGCTTTGCGACGTTGCGCTTCAACTTCCGCGGCGTCGGGCGCAGCCAGGGCATCTTCGACAACGGCATCGGGGAGCTGTCGGATGCCGCCTCGGCGCTCGACTGGATGCAGCAGTTCAACCCCGAAGCCTCGACAACGTGGGTCGGCGGCTTCAGCTTCGGCGCGTGGATCGGCATGCAACTGCTGATGCGCCGCCCCGAAATCCGCGGCTTCCTGTCGATCGCGCCACCGGCGAACCTTTACGACTTCACCTTTCTCGCGCCGTGCCCGTCATCGGGGCTGATCGTCGACGGCGAAAACGACGAAGTCGTCACCGGGCTCAGCGTCCAGAAGCTCGTCGACAAGCTAAAGACGCAGCGCCATATCACCATCGATCACGCGACGATCCCGCATGCCAACCACTTCTTCGAGCATGAGATGACCGAGCTGATGGCAGTGATCGATGCGTACCTCGACAAGCGTTTGAGCGCGGATCGTTAAGCCGCTCCCCTTCACGCACAGTTCAGCGTAAAGGCCACACGTGGCCACCATGCTCCGCCTGCTTCGCAACAGCCTGCTCGCGCTGCTTGCCATGCTGCTCGTCACCGAGCCGCTAACGGCGCAATCGATCCTGCGCGATGCGGAGACCGAGGCGTTCTTCCGCCAAGTCGCGCTGCCGCTCGAGAAAGCTGCCGGGCTCGACCCGAAGTCGGTGCAGATCGTGCTGATCGGCGATCCGAGCATCAACGCCTTCGCCGCCAACGGCCAGAACGTCTATATCCACTCAGGCCTGATCGTTGCCGCCGACAACGTCAACCAGCTGCAGGGCGTCATCGCGCACGAGCTCGGCCACATCGCGGGCGGGCACCTCGTGCGCTACGGCGAGGGCGCGGGTCCGGCGACGAAGATCTCGCTGCTGTCGCTCGTCGCCGCCGGGCTGCTGATCGCGGCGGGGGCCGGCGATGCAGGAATTGCGGCGCTCGGTTTGGGTACGGCCAAGGCCGAGGCCGATTATCTGTCATTCAGCCGCGACACCGAAAGCCGCGCCGACCAGGCCGGGGCGACGTTCATGAAGGCCGCCGGCATTTCGGGTAAAGGTTCGATCGAATTCTTCCAGAAGCTGCTCGGTCAGGAGTATCGCGCCGCGATCAAGCAGGACAACAGCTACGGCCGGACCCACCCGCTCGACGGCGAGCGCATTTCGACGCTGGAGACCGAGTACCGCGCCTCACCGTACTGGAACACGCCGTCGGCCCCGGCGCTGCAGGCCGAGTTCCTGCGCATCAAGGGCAAGCTGACGGGCTTCGTCGAGGAACCGCCGCGGACGTTCGCGCTGTATCCCGAGAGCGACCTGTCCGAGGGCGCGCGCTATGCCCGGGCCTATGCGTATCACAAGTCGGCGTATCCCGATGCGGCAAACGCCGAGGTCGATCATCTGGTCCAGCTGCATCCGACCGATCCGTTCTACCTCGAACTGAAAGGTCAGATTCTGCTCGAGTCGGGGCACCCCAAGGAAGCGCTGCCGGTGCTGCGGCAGGCGGTGTCGAAAGCCCCCAACGAGCCGCTGATCTCGACGCTGCTCGGCCATGCGCTGATCTCGACCGAGGACCCCAAGGATTTCGCCGAAGCGAAGCCGCTGCTGCGCTCGGCAATCGCGCGCGACCGGGAAAACCCGTTCGCGTGGTATCAGCTCGGCGTTATCTACGACCGCGAGGGCGACGAGCCACGCGCCGCGCTGGCGGCGGCCGAGCGCTATAACCTTGAAGGAGATCCCAAAAGCGCGGCGGCAAACGCCCGGCTGGCGCTGCTCAGCCTGCCCAGGGGCACCCCCGACTGGCTGCGCGCCGACGACATCGCGCAAGTGTCGAAGAACGACCTCGACAAGAAGAAACATCACAAATGGATCTGACGCCCGCCCGGCTGATTGCGTGGGCGCGCCTTCGGCAAACTGAGCTGGGCACATTCGCTAGCGGGGCTGCGATTGTCGCGATCGTCGTGTTCGCCATCAATGTCTCAGGCGTGACCGCGGCCAATCACGTCGCCAGAACCGACCGCGTTGCAATCGAGCATGTCGTTCACGATTATATCCTCACGCACCCCGAAATTATTCCCGAAGCGATCAACGGCATGCAGTCGCGCGAGGTCACGAAGCTGCTGACCGACAACCGCCGGGAGATCGAGACGCCGTTCGCGGGGTCGTATGCGGGGAACAAGGACGGCGACGTCGTGCTCGTCGAGTTCTTCGACTACGCCTGCCCCTATTGCCGCTCCGCTCACGCCGACATCCGCAAGCTGATCGCCGCCGACCCGGGGCTGAAGGTCGTCTATCGCGATTTCCCCGTACTGTCGCCCGAGTCCGACGAGGCGGCGCTGGCCAGCCTGGCAGCAGCGCAGCAGGGGCGGTACTCGGCATTCCACGATCGTATGTTCGACGACCCGGGCAGGGTCAGCCGCGAGCGTACCGTCGCCGCCGTCCGCAGCGCCGGGCTTGACGAGCGGCGCGCCGCCGCCGACATGACGAAGGCGGCGTTGCGAGCGGAAATCAAGAAGAACCTCGAACTCGGCCGCTCGCTGGGCCTGAGCGGGACACCGAGCTTTATCGTCGGCAACAAGATCCTGTCGGGCGCGGTCGGGCTGCCCGCCTTGCAAGCCGCCGTAGCCGCCGCACGGGACGCCAAGGCCGGATGAGCACACGCTTCGACGTCGGCCTCGCGCTGCGGCAGATCGGTGACGTGACGGTAGCGGACTCGACACCGATACTGGCACTCGGCGCGGTGCTGGTAACGCTGCCCGCGCTGCTCGGTGCGCTGGTCCAGCCCGGCCACAGCGGCGGCACGGTCCTCGCCGTCCTGTCGGGATTGGGCGCGGCGCTGTTCGCGACGCTGGTCAGCTATGGCACCGCAGCGCGGTTGGCAGGCAAGCCGCTGAGTGCACAAGCCTATTTTCGCCGCAGCATCATCGCCTCACCGCCGGGGTTCAGCGTCGCGCTGCTGCTCGGCGCGGCGAGCGTGTCGGCGGCGATCGTGCATCTGGTCGCGGCTGCCGTGTCGCCATTCGGGCCGGCGATCAGCCTCGCGGCTGCGGCGCTGGTCATCGCCGGCGTCATCGTGCTGCTGCCCGCGGTCCCGCTGGCGCTCGTCGAGCGCTGCCCGCCGTTCGTGGCGCTGACCCGTGCCGCCAGGCTCACCCGCGGCAACCGCCTGCGTCTTGCCGTGCTGCTCGCCATCGCCGCGTTGGCGATCGGGCCAGCCGCAGTGCTGATCGGCCCGCCGTCGCAGCTGCTTACGGTGTCCCCCGTCAGCGATGCGCGGCTATGGGTGTGGCTGCTCTTCGAACTGCTTGCGGCGGGGATCGCGGCGACGATACCGGCTGTGGTTTACGCGCAGCTGCGGCGTGCGGCTTAGGCGCGTGCCGGTCTAATCGAGCCGAGCCAGCACACACCCGTTGCCCCAGCGCAAGCTGGGGCCCATGACCGGGCAGCAACGCACTCGCGGCGAGGCGGGTCTCAGCTTGCGCCGGGATAGCGAGCGTGGCCGGCAGACTAGCCCAGACGCGATCGACTTAGCGCGAGTAGAACTCGACCACCAGGTTCGGCTCCATCTTCACCGCGTACGGCACTTCGTCGAGCGTCGGCACGCGGACATAGGTCGCCTTGGCGCCGTCGACCGCGACATATTCGGGCGACTCGCGCTCGGTCAGGCCCATCGCTTCGAGCACCAGCGCCATATCCTTGGCCTTCGCGCCGAGTTCGACGATGTCGCCCGGCTTGACGCGTGCCGAGGCGATGTTGCAGCGGCGGCCGTTGACAAGAATGTGCCCGTGGTTGACGATCTGGCGCGCCGCGAAGATCGTCGGCGCGAACTTGGCGCGGTACACGACCATGTCGAGGCGGCGCTCGAGCAGGCCGATCAGGTTCTGCGACGTGTCGCCCTTCAACCGCACGGCTTCGTCGTAGGTGGCGCGGAACTGGCGCTCGGTGACGTCGCCGTAATAGCCCTTGAGCTTCTGCTTGGCGCGCAGCTGGATGCCGAAGTCCGAAACCTTCGACTTGCGGCGCTGGCCGTGCTGGCCGGGGCCGTATTCGCGCTTGTTGACCGGCGACTTCGGGCGGCCCCAGATGTTCTCGCCCATACGGCGATCGAGCTTGTATTTGGCGCTGGTACGCTTGGTCATGGTCGTCCAATTTGCTGTGCAGCCGCTGGCAACATGCTGGCGGCGAATGTCCCGGGTTCGCACCGGCCGGCCACTATGCCGGACGCGGCCACTGCTTCACCGGGAGTGCAGGGCCAATTGCGAAGCGGGGCTGTTAGCGGGCGCAGGCGTTGGCGTCAAGGTTGCGGCTCGCTTGCCTCAGATGAAATGTTCCCGGCAGCCTCGCGCCCGGCGGGAACACTTCATCCGACCATCCTCGTCAAAAGTCGATCCTGCAACGGTTTTCTTGACGCGGGCCGCTCCAGCCGCTATCGCCGCAGCCTGCCCGAAATCACCGGAGTTCCTCATGGCGCGCGTCACCGTCGAAGATTGCGTCGACAAGATCCCGAAC
>CAXTTR010000063.1:6382-11255 GCA_964247215.1 uncultured Sphingomonadaceae bacterium | reverse complement strand
CGCGACGCAATCGTCCGAGGTGCAGCGGGCGCGTTCGTTGAGGAACTCGACTTGGTCGCGGTCGATCGCCTTGTGCCGCTCAAGGTCGACGCTGGCCGTGACGCGGTAGAAGGTCTGCGACATCTGCCGGTCAAACGCCGATAGTTCGGGGCTGGCGCAGATCGCGCGGTTGACCGCGCTCATCGCGCGGCGGCAGTCGAAGCTCGGGCTGAAATCGCGTCCCGGCAGCGCCACCGCCTTCGCCGGATGGGCAAAGCGCGACGTTGAATCTGATACTGGCTTCGGCGCGGAAGTATTATCCGCGAGGACGGCCGGCGTTTCGACGGCGCGAGCCTCGGGCGTAGTAGCCTGTAGTGGACGAGCGTCGCGCGACGGCTGCGCAGGGCCTGGCAGACCAGACACCGGCGCGAGGCTACGCTTCGGATCGGCCTGCGAAGCTTGCGACAGCGCAGTCTGGGCGATCGGCGGTGATGCGGCTGGTGTGCGTGGCGGCGTTGGAGCAACAGGACCAGCGATCGAACCACGATCAACAACTGTAGAAAGCGGAGAGCCCGGCAAATCCGGCGCGACAGCGACTGGGGCTACCCGCGTCACCACTGGCGTGTGCACCCGGTCGACCTCGGCGCGTAGCATCCAGCCGAGCGCCCCGGCTCCGGCCAGCGCCGCGGCGATCCCGGCGCCCCGCACAAGCGGATGCCGCGCCGTCGATGCCGGTTCTGGTGGCCGCCGTGGCGCAAGCGGGACAGCATCGGTTATCGGCGCAGCGGCAGCACCCGAAACCAGCGGCGACTGTGGCCGGTAGCGGCGTGCGGACGGCTCGCTACCGCGCTGCTGCTCAGCGCGGCTGGGCGTCGGTTCAGGCGCAGTTGCAATCGGCGGGACCGGTGGAACCGGACGTTGCATCGGTTCGACGCTATCCACAACCGGCTGCCGCTCGCGAGCCGGGCGCGTGGCAAATGGTCCGGCATCGTGCAGCCGCAATTGCTCGGCGCGCTGACGCCGCCAATCCTCGTTATCGCTGTGATCACCGGCCATCAAGGCCATCGTCTTTCTCCGTTTCAGCCAACGACTCAGCTGCTTCCCGGTTGCGGTACCCCCGGTCGAGCATCGCTGCCTCGCCCAGCGGCCCGCGCCGGTGCCGCTTACGCCCGGTAACCCTTGGCGGCGAGCGCGCCCTGCCGCTATGAGCTTATCACGATATAACGCGGAGTGAACCCAATGGCTGATGTCCGACCACCTGTCCGGCCCGATGTGCAAAACCTGCTCGCGATGCTTGCCGCCGCGCCCGGCCCGCAGATGCACGAAGTCGACCCGGCGGCGGCGCGCGCGATGATGCACCAGATGAAACAAGTGACCGAGCTGCCGCGCGGCGAGATCAGGCACGTTGTCGATTTCATGATTCCAGGCACGCAGGGGCACAATATACCAGCGCGAGTGTATGGCGATGTCGAAGCTCCCGGACCCGGACCGGTGCTGGTCTATTTTCACGGCGGCGGCTGGGTCATCGGTGACCTCGATACCCACGACGCGCTATGCGCCGAGATCGCCCGGGTGCTCAGGATGACGGTGGTCAGCGTCGATTACCGGCTCGCCCCCGAGCATCCGTTTCCCGCGGCGACAGACGACTGTCTCGCCGCCATGCGCTGGCTCGCCGAGACGGCCCTGCCGGTTGGGCATGCCGTCACCGGGCTGATCCCGGCGGGCGACAGCGCTGGCGGCAACCTCGCCGCGGTAATTACGCAAGAACTATCCGACAAGCTGCCGGTGCCGATCCTTGCACAGTGGCTGATCTATCCGGGTACCGACATGACCGCGCAGAGCGGCTCGATGACTGAGTTCGCCGAAGGGCATCTGCTGACGTCCAAGGGCATGGAGTGGTTCACCCGCCTGTATATGGGCGAGGCCGCCGACCTGCTGCATCCGCACGCCTCGCCGCATCATGCCGAGACGCTGGCCGGCCTGCCACCGGCGCTGGTCTTCACCTGCGGGCTCGACCCGCTGCGTGACCAGGGCCGCGCCTATGCGGCGAAGCTGATCGAGCATGGCGTTCCGACGCGGTTCCGTGAAGCGGCGGGTCA
The DNA here is from genome assembly GCA_964247215.1 of uncultured Sphingomonadaceae bacterium. Taxonomy (GTDB): domain Bacteria; phylum Pseudomonadota; class Alphaproteobacteria; order Sphingomonadales; family Sphingomonadaceae; genus Polymorphobacter_B. Next base: position 9,177 of record CAXTTR010000063.1, on the reverse strand, counting down.
GATCCACGGCTGCTTCACCATCCGCGCTGCGATCCCGAGCACGCAGGCCGACCTCCACGGCTGCCTCGCCGATCTGAAAGCGATGGTGGACGAGGCAGTCGCCGCGCTGCCCGCGACCCAGCAGGTGGCGGCATGAGGCGAGCCCTGGCCACACTCGCGCTGATGCTGACCGCTGCCGGTGCGGCGCAGGCTGATCCCGCAATTGATGCCGAAGCAGCGATGCTGCGGTCGGTCTGGCGGGCGCAGGCGAAGCCGGCGATGACGATCGTCCAGCGCGTCTATACGCGGGTGGTTGCGTTCGAGCTGCCGCGCGGTTTCGTGATCGGCTCGCGCTCGCAGTCACCTCAAGGTTATCTCGTCGAATACATTCCCGACGGCGAAACTGTCGACCGCTGGACGCGGATGATCACCGTCACCGGAAACCTCGGTGTCGGACGGGCGCGCAGGGCCGGAACCGGCGAGCGCACCGACGACGTCACGCTGGCAGCCCTGATCTTTGACCCCAAGACCTGTCCCGGCCGCGTCTACCGCGACCTGGGACCGGCACCGCCGCAGCCGGTCGTGACCGGCCGCGCCATCGTTATCGGGTGCGGCGCTGCCGCCGAGCCCGGCAGCGAGCGTGGCGCGATCGCCTTTTACCGCGATGACGCCAATGCCTGGACGGTTCAATATGCGGAGCGCAACAATGGCACGGCACCGTTCGACGTCGCCGCCGCAGCCGGGAAACTGGCCAAGCTGAAGATCGCCGTCGCGTGTTCGACCGGCGACGCGACGCCGGCATGCAGCAGCGGAGCGAGGCGTTGAGCGATCCCTCGCATCCGTCGGGACTGCCGTACCGCCCCGGCGTCGGCATCATGCTGCTTAACGCCGACAACCGCATCTTCGTCGGCCAGCGGCTCGATTCGAAGGTCGAAGCCTGGCAGATGCCACAGGGCGGTATCGACCCCGGCGAGGAGCCGCTCGACACCGCGTTCCGCGAACTTGCCGAGGAAACCGGTATCACCAAGGCGGCGCTGCTTGGCGAATCGCGCGAGTGGCTGAGCTACGACCTGCCGCCCGAGCTCGTCGGCGTGCTGTGGAAGGGCCGCTACGCCGGGCAGCGCCAGAAGTGGTTTGCCATGCGCTTCACCGGCACCGAGGCCGACATCAACATCGCCACCGCCCATCCTGAATTCCGCGCCTGGCGCTGGTCGACGACGGCAGAGCTGGCCGAGCTGATCGTGCCGTTCAAGCGCGAGCTGTACGCGGCGGTGCTAGCCGAGTTCGCGGCGGTGCTGGCGGCTTAAACCGCCCCTCCACCGCAAGAGCGGTCCCCTCCGAAGCCGGGGATTAAGTGGATCGCTCTCACCCCCGACTCTCGAACTCCATGATAACCGCGTCGACCGCGAGGCTATCACCCGGCGCGGCCAGCACCGCCTTGACCACGCCCGCCTTGTCAGCGCGCAGGATGTTTTCCATCTTCATCGCTTCGACGGTAGCGAGCGGCTGGCCGGCCTCGACCTTGTCGCCGGGGGCGACGGCGATGCTCATGACCAGGCCCGGCATCGGGCAGAGCAGGAAACGCGACAGGTCGGGCGGCACCTTGTCGACCATGTGCAGCGCCAGCGCGGCGGCGCGTGGGGTCAGGACGCGGACATCGTGCGCGCTGCCGCGGGTGGTCAGCCGATAGCCGAGCGCGAGCCGGTCGACCGCGACGACGATCGTCCGGCCGTCAAGCTTGGCCACGAACTGCGGCTGACCGACGCGCCATTCTGTCGTCAGGCGGAGCTCGCGCTGGCTGCCGTCCAAGGCAGTAAGGAGCAGCTCGAAAGCGTCGCCGGTGGCAAGTACCGAGGCGGGATGATCGGTCTTGATCGCAGGCTTGCCGCTGGCGATACGCACGACCCAGTCTTCGCCGAACACGGCACCATGCCCGTTGAGCTGGCCGTCGATCAGCTGGGCGCGCTCGGTCTCGACGGCGTTCATCACCGCAGCGGCGGCGACGAGCGCCTCGACAACCTCGGGCGTCACCGGCGCACCGTGGAAGCCGTCGGAATATTCCTCGGCAATGAACGCGGTGGTTACCGCCTCGCCGGCGCGGAAGCGCGGGTGCTGCATGACGGCCGACAGGAAGTCGATGTTGTGTCCGATGCCGCGGATCAGGTAGCGGTCGAGCGCTTCGGCCTGCAGGTCGATCGCCTCGATCCGGGTCGGCGCATAGGTGATCAGCTTGGCGATCATCGGGTCGTAGAATCGGCTGATCTCGCTCCCTTCGACCACGCCGGTGTCGACCCGGACGAGCCCGAGCGGCCCGCCGCCGGTTTCGGGCGGGCGGCACTGCTGCAGGCGGCCGATCGACGGCAGGAAGCCGCGGTACGGATCCTCGGCATACACCCGCGTCTCGATGGCGTGCCCGGTCAGCGTGACGTCGGCCTGGGTGAAGCCGAGCGGCTCGCCCGCGGCGACGCGGATCATCGCCTCGACGAGGTCGACACCGGTGACGCTCTCGGTGACCGGATGCTCGACCTGCAACCGGGTATTCATCTCGAGAAAGTAGAAGCCGCGGTCGGCCCCGGCGATGAACTCGACCGTACCCGCGCTGTAATAGCCGACGCGACGCGCCAGCTCGACCGCCTGCGCCCCCATCGCGGCACGCATCTCTGGCGTCACGAACGGCGAAGGCGCTTCCTCGACGACCTTCTGATGGCGGCGCTGGATCGAGCAGTCGCGCTCGCCGAGGTGGACGACGTTGCCCGCCTGATCGCCGAGCACCTGGATTTCGATATGGCGCGGCTGCGTGATGAACTTCTCGATGA
>CAXTTR010000063.1:0-6372 GCA_964247215.1 uncultured Sphingomonadaceae bacterium | reverse complement strand
GAAGCCTTCGCGAACGTCTGCCTCGCTGTAGGCCAGCCGCATGCCCTTGCCGCCGCCGCCGGCCGAGGCCTTCATCATCACCGGGTAGCCGATCTCGGCGGCGATGCGGACCGCGTGCTCGGTGTCGTCGATCTCGCCGACGAAGCCGGGCACGACGTTGACCCCGGCCGCGAGCGCCAGCTTCTTCGACTCGATCTTGTCACCCATCGCCGCGATAGCGGTCGCGGGCGGTCCGATGAAGGCGATACTGGCGGCGTCGCATGCCTCGCGGAAGCTGGCACGCTCGGACAGGAAGCCGTAGCCGGGATGCACCGCTTGCGCGCCGGTTGCCTTGCACGCGGCGATGATGGCGTCGCCGAGCAGGTAGGATTCGGATGCGGGCGGCGGGCCGAGGCGGACGGCCTCGTCGGCCATCTCGACATGCAAGCTGGCGGCGTCGGCGTCGGAGTACACGGCGACCGTGGCAATGCCCATCTTGCGTGCCGAGCGGATGACCCGGCAGGCGATCTCGCCGCGGTTGGCGATCAGGATTTTATCGAACATCACGGGTTTTCTTTCAGGTGATCGGCGATCTCGTCGAAGAAGCGCTCGAGATTGTGGATCACGTTGACCTTGAACTCATAATTCACCGCCGGTGACGATGAGTCGATGATCTTCGACTCGTCAACCTTTTCGGTGTAGATCGACGCCAGCGTCTTCACATATTCAGGCGTCAGCTCGATCTGGTTGAGCTCGTCGAGAATACGCAGCTGGATGATCATCAGCTGCCGAACCAGCATTTCGAGCGCGGTGATCCGTGCCACGGTGACCACCGGGTCGAGCTGGACTTCTTCGCCGTCGGCCATCGCGCACTCCCTACGGCGCTGTCCTAGCGCAAGCGCGGCGACTGCGGCTAGAGCAGCGTGATGACCCGCGCCCAGACTGCTCGCATCGAACGCTTCGCCACCCGTGACGACTTCATCATCGCACGCGGGACCAAAACGCACGTCGACGTCGTCGTCGTCGAAATCATCGATGGCGCGCACCGCGGGCGCGGCGAGGGCACCGCGGTCTATTATCGCGGTGAGAGCGCGGCGTCGGTGTTGGCAGCCGTCGAGCGCCAGCGTGACGCGGTCGAGGCGGGCGCGACGCGGGCGGAGCTGCTCGAACTGCTCCCCGCTGGAGCGGCGCGCAATGCAATCGACGCGGCGCTCTGGGACCTCGAAGCCAAAACGTCGGGGGTACCAGTCTGGCAGACGCTCTGCCTTCCGGTACCGCGCCCGATGCTGACCGCGTACACGATCAGCCTCGGCGAGCCAGGCGCGATGGAAGCGTCAGCGCGCAACGCGGTGCGCTACGAGCTGCTCAAGCTGAAGCTGTCGGGCGACGACGACCTCGAGCGCGTCGCGGCCGTCCGCCGGGGAGCACCCGATGCGCGGCTGATCGTCGACGCCAACGAAGCGTGGGCTGGGCAGGATATCGAGCGGCTGGCGCACGGCATGGAGGCGCTGCGTGTCGAGCTGATCGAGCAGCCAGTTCCGGCCGGGCAGGACGCGCTGCTCGATCATGTGCGCTCGCCGGTGCCGCTGTGTGCCGATGAGAGCGTTCATGACCGCGCTTCGCTCGACGCGGTGATCGGGCGCTACCGCTTCATCAATATCAAGCTCGACAAGGCGGGCGGACTGACCGAGGCGCTGGCGCTTGCACAAGCGGCGAAGCAGCGCGGCCTCGGCCTGATGACCGGCTGCATGCTGTCGACCTCGCTCGGGATAGCGCCGGCGTTCTACGTGGCGATGCAGGGCATGTTCGCCGACCTCGACGGCCCGCTGCTGATCGAGGACCGCGCCGACGGGCTCAAATTCGAGGGCAGCGACGTGTGGCCGCCGGAGCGAGCGCTGTGGGGCTAGGCAGAGACGCCCAAGCCTGCGTTGCATTCTCCTTGGCTTAGCCGAGACGTCGGCGGCAAAGCCGTCAGGGGCGGTCGACTCCGGACTGCTGGAGCGTGTGGTCGATTTGCCGCATCAGCCGGTCGAGCCCTGCCTGATCGGTCGACTCAGCCCGCGCCACCAAGACGTTTTGCGTGTTCGAGGCGCGCAGCAGCCACCAGCCGTCGGCGGTGGTAACGCGCGCGCCGTCGGTGCCATCGACCTTGGCACCACCCGCCGCGAGCCGCGCCAGCACTTCGTCGATGACCGCGAACTTGCGCTCCTCGCTGCACGGGAAGCGCAGTTCGGGCGTGTTGACCAGCGCCGGCATCGCATCCTTCAGCTGGGCAAGACTGTGCCCCGACGCGGTCACCGCGCGCAGCAGGCGTACCGCCGCGTAAATGCCGTCGTCGAAGCCGTACCAGTCATGCGCGAAGAACAAGTGCCCGCTCATCTCGCCCGCCAGGGGCGCCCCGGTCTCAAGCATCTTCGCCTTGACCAGTGAATGACCGGTCTTCCACATCAGCGGCTTGCCGCCGAGTTTGGCGATGCGTTCGAACAGCGCGCCGCTCGATTTGACGTCGGCGATGATCGTCGCGCCGGGCAGCGCCTTCAGTACCGGTTCGGCGAGGATGCCGAGCAGCTGGTCGCCGTAGATGACACGGCCCTGCCCGTCGACCGCGCCCAGCCGGTCGCCGTCGCCATCGAACGCGAGGCCCAAATCGCAGCCGTGCGCGGCAACCGCGGCTTTGAGGTCGACGAGATTATGCTCCTCGGTCGGATCGGGGTGGTGATTGGGAAAATCGCCGTCGACGTCGGTGAACAGCGTGAAGTGCTTGCCCGGCAGCCGCGCGACGAGCTTCTCGATGACCGGCCCCGCCGAGCCGTTGCCGGTATCCCACGCCACCGTCATCGGCGCCCCGTCGAAGTTACGCAGCAGCCGGTCGACATAGCGGTCGGTGATGTCGACCGCGGTCAGTTTGCCCTCGCCGATCTCCCAGTCGCCCGCCGCCGCGAGCGTGCCAAGGCCGGCGATATCGGCCCCGTAGAACGGCCCGTGTCCGAGCATCAGCTTGAAGCCGTTGTATTCGGGCGGGTTATGCGAGCCGGTTATCATCACGCCGCCGTCAGCGTGCAGCTCGTGCACGGCATAATAAAGCATCGGCGTCGGGCCGAGCCCGATGCTGAGCGCGTCGCAGCCGCTGGCGTTGAGCCCGGCAATCAGCGCCGCTGCCAGTCCCGGCGATGAGTGGCGGCCGTCGTAGCCGACCGCGACTTTCTTACCGCCTGCCCGCCGCACGCGCGTCCCGAAGCTGCGCCCGATCGCGGTTGCATCCGCCTCGGTCAGCGTCTCGCCAATGATGCCGCGCAGGTCGTATTCGCGCAGCAGCGTCGGGTGGAAGGTGTGTGTCATCGCGGCTCCAGTCGCGCCAGCAGCAGGTCGCGCGCTGCCGTAACGCGCTGCGCCAGATCGGAGCTCCCGCCCTTATCGGGATGAACCTGCGCGATCAGCCGCCGCCATGCCGCGTTGATCTCGGTCGCACTCGCGGCCGGAGCAACGCCGAGCACGGCACAGGCCTCGGGCGGGTTCAGCGTCAGCTGGGCTGGACGTGCGGGAGCGTAAAAGAAAAACAGCGCCGCGACGCTGCCGATCGCGATTTCCAGCCAGTTGCCACCGCGCAGGCCGTTGAGCGCCAGCAGCGCCGACGCGCCTGCCATGCCCCACCGCGCCAGCTTCGGCCGTGTCAGCGCAAACGCCGGCAGCAGCTCGCCGCGGCGGTGCAGCCAGTATAGCAGCCCGGCGACGGCCAGTACCGCGAGCAGCATCAGGCGACCGCCGCGACCGTATCGCTCGAGCCGCGCGCGGGCAGCCGCAAGCCGGTGACCAGCGCCGACAGCTCGAGCCGCGCCGCGATGTGACTGACCGAGAAATCCTCGAGCGCCGCGATGTCGAGCAAGGTCAGCCCGCGCGGGAACAGCTCGCGGAAGATGACGCGCTCGGACAAGCCGGGCACGACGCGGAAGCCGACCCGCTTGGCCAGTTCCTCGAGCGCGCCGGCGACGCGCTTCATGTTGCGCGCCTCAAGCGTCGACAGGCGATTGCGCAATACCACCCAGTCAACCGTGCCGCCGTCGGCGCGAGCCCGCTTCTGCCGCGATTGCCAGACCAGCTCGGCGTAGAAGCTCGGGCGCGATACCTTGTACGTCTCGGGGTCGACCTGCCCAATCAGGTCGAAGTCGACAAAGCTGTCGTTCATCGGTGTCACCAGCGTGTCGGCGGCGCTCAGCGCAGCGCGCGCCAGCGGTGAGTCGCGCCCCGGCGTGTCGATGACGATGTAATCCTTATCGGCCCAGGTTTCCCGCTGTGCCGCCAGCTTGCCGACATCGCCGTCGCCGTCGGCGATCACCGCAATGTCGGGCTGAACGAGGTCGAAATCGTGCTTCTTGGCGAATGCGGCGCGGTTCTCAAGATAGCGCGCCGAAGTCCGCTGCCGCGCATCGAGGTCGACAACACCGACCGCCGCACCGGTGTGCGCCAGCGCCACCGCGATATGCACCGCGGTGGTCGACTTACCCGAGCCGCCCTTCTCGTTGCCGAGCACGATCAGATGTGCTTGTTGCGCTCGCATTACCCGATTTCGCCTGTGCCCAGCCCGCGCGCTGTTTCAGTCACGACCGCGCCCGAGTCAACCGCGAGTGTCCATGCCCGACGCCAAGCCCGAGCCGCTTCCGATCGTCAGCACCGTGGTCGAACTGAGGGAGCAGGTCGCGGGCTGGCGCAGCCGTGGCCAGCGCATCGCGCTCGTGCCGACAATGGGAGCGTTACATCGCGGTCACCTCGCGCTGATCGCAGCGGCGCGCGCCCAAACGGACCGGGTCATTGCCTCGATCTTCGTCAATCCGGCGCAATTCGGGCCCAACGAGGACTTCGACCGTTACCCGCGCGATCTGGCGAGCGACGCCGCGGCGCTGGCGGCGGCAGGCTGCGATCTGCTGTATGCGCCCGGCGTCGAGGCGATGTACCCGTCCGGGTTCGCGACCAAGGTCAGCGTCGCCGGCCTCGCCGACCGCCTATGCGGCGCGGCACGTCCGGGGCATTTCGACGGAGTCGCGACCGTTGTCGCCAAGCTGCTGATCCAGGCCTTGCCCGACGTCGCGCTGTTCGGCGAGAAAGATTGGCAGCAGCTGACGATCATCCGGCGGCTGGTCGGCGATCTCGATCTTCCGGTCGAGATCGCCGGTGTACCTATCGTGCGTGATGCGGACGGCCTGGCACTGTCGTCGCGCAATATATATTTGAGTGCCGCCGAACGTAAGCGCGCGCTGACGCTGCCGCGGGCGTTAGATATCGCGCGGGAGGCGTTGCTCGCCGGGACCGACGCGGCTGCAACGCTCGCCGACGCGCGCGCGCAACTGCTCGCGAACGGCTTCTGCCAAGTTGATTATGTCGAGCTGACCGGGTCCGACGACCTGTTGCCGGTGGAAAGGATCGACCGGCCCGCGCGGCTGCTCGCCGCGGCATGGATGGGCACGACGCGGCTGATCGACAACATCGGCATCGGCTAGCCGGAAGTTAACTAAACCGTATTTAGGGTTAACTGTAAAATAGTCCGACGCTTTTCGGCCGCGTGCAGCGCGCTTTCGAACCCGCATTTAACCGCAGTATTGGAAAATGCAATAACTACAGGGACTTATAAGTTGTTGCTACGACGTAACGACTGGCACGATATGTGCTTGGGTGCTGAAGAGAAGGTTGGGTAACGGAAGCGGGCGGTGGCTCGGGCCGGTGCAACAATCCAATCGTCAACCCAAACGTAAGGTTAATCGAATGATCAGATCATTGCTAATTGCCGCCACCGTGCTTGCTTCCGCGAGCACGGCTCAAGCGGTCGAACTCGTCACCAACGGTGACTTCGAACAGACGCTTACGGCCATATCGTCCGAATTCGGCAGCCGCTTTCCAAGTCAGCAGCTGACCGGCTGGGCAACCGACGGCTACAACTTTGTCTTCCAGGCGGGTACCGCCGACACCACGGGCGCAACCAGCGAATATGACCCCCTCCAGCTCTGGGGCCCAGGCAACGGCGCGGCCAACGGCTTGCCTGCGTCAAGCCCGGCTGGCGGCAACTATGTCGCGGCCGACGGCGCCTATGCCGTCGACTCGATCCGGCAGACGATTACCGGCCTTCAGGTCGGCAAGGCAGCGACGTTGTCCTTTTACTGGGCCGGCGCGCAGCAGAAGAATTACGACAGCGCGACAACCGAACAGTGGCAGGTCAGTCTGGGCAGCGAAACCCAGTCGACAGTCGTCGTCAGCAATGACACGCACGGCTTTACGGGCTGGGTCAAACAGACGTTCACCTTTACCCCGACGAGCGACACCGCGGTGCTGTCGTTTCTGGCAATCGGGACACCGGGCGGCCAGCCGCCATTCTCGGTGCTCGACGGTGTATCGTTGCAGCAGGAC
>CAXTTR010000062.1:0-11284 GCA_964247215.1 uncultured Sphingomonadaceae bacterium | reverse complement strand
CCGACAACACGTTCGATTCGCGCTACGGCATCGATTACGACGACACGCTGCGCAGCACCGTGGCGCTCGAACGCTTTCGCTCGACCAGTTATTTTTCGGTGAGCGGCTGGTACTTCGAGGGGCTGCGCTCGACCGACCGGCGCGGGATCACGCCGCTGGTGCTGCCGCTGATCGACTATCGCTGGGACCCCGCCGCACCGATCCTCGGCGGGCATCTTAGCGTCGTCGCAAACAGCATGGCGCTGTCGAGTACCGATGCTCAAAGCGAGCGCCGCGCGCTTGCTTACGCGCAGTGGGACCGCAGCGTGCTGACCGGCATGGGCCAGCGCGTCACCCTTACGCTGCTCGGGCGCGGCGATCTGTACGACACCGTCGACCCGGCAAAGGCGACGCTGCCGCGCTATGCTGGCGTCGCCGGCTTCCACGGCCGCGCCATGCCGCAGGGCGCGATCGACATCGAATGGCCGTTTGCCGGACCGCTACGCGGCGGCGAGCAGACGATCACGCCGCGCGTACAAGTTGTCGGCGCCCCGCTGCGCCTCAACGCCGGCATTCCGAACGAGGACTCGCGCGCCGTTGATCTTGAGGACGTCAACCTGTTCGCGCTCAACCGCTTTCCGGGTTACGACCGCTTCGAGGGCGGCAGTCGCGTCACCTACGGCCTCGAATACCGCTATCAACGGCCGAAGTTCTCGCTCGAGTCCGATATCGGCCAGAGCTACCGGCTCGACGGTAACAACCGCGCGTTTCCAGTCGGCACCGGGCTGTCCAGCACGGTGTCGGACATCGTCGGGCGCAACACCATCAAGTACAGTGACTGGTTTGAGCTGACACATCACTACCGCATCGACGGCTATAACTTCGCTGTCCACCGCACCGACGTCGACATCACCGTCGGCAGCCGCCAGAACTACCTGACCGTCGGCTATATCAAGATCGCGCGCAGCATCGTCATCGAGGACCTGCCCAACCTTGAGGAGCTGCGGCTCGCGGCGCGCGTCGCGTTCGCGCATTACTGGTCGGTGTTCGGCTCGACGACGATCGACCTGACCACGCAGAATACCGAGCCGACCAGCGTTACCAATGGCTTCACGCCGGTACGCCACCGCGCCGGAGTGCAGTATGAGAGCGAATGCTTCCGCTTCGGGCTGTCGTGGCGGCGCAATTACCTGTCGTACGGCGACTTCCGCTCGGGCGACAGCTTCCTGCTGACGCTGGCGTTCAAGAACCTCGGCCGCTAAGGCTATATTAATTACAGCTCGGTTACCGAAAGCCGAGGCTCAGGAGAATTGCATGACGCACCGGAAATTGCTGGCGCTTGCGCTCGCCGGCATTGGCCTGTGGAGCAGCCCGGCGTTGTTGAACCAGGCGGCAGTGGCGCAGAGCGCGGCACCGCAGAACCAGACGATCGACACCGGGCTGACTCTCGCCGATCTGACGACGCTCGGCGAGTTCGACCCGACGATGCGCAAGGCGACCGCGATCGTCAATGGCGCGGTGATAACCGATACCGATGTCGAGCAGCGCCTGAACCTCGTCGTCGCGGCGAACGGCGGCCAGGTCGACCCCGAGGAAAAGAACCGCTTGCGGCTGCAGGTGCTGCGCAACCTGATCGACGAGAAGCTGCAGATCGAGGAAGCCGAGAGCCACGACGTCAAGATCACCGATGAAGACGTTGACGTCGCCTACCGCCGGGTCGCTACCAACTTCAAGAAGTCGCCGACGGCGTTCGCCGACTTCCTCAAGCAGTCGGGCTCGTCACCGGCCTCGATCCGGGCGCAGATCAAGGGCGAGCTGGCGTGGAGCCGCCTGCTCCGGCGGCGGGTCGAGCCGCTGGTCGCGGTCGGCGACGATGAGGTTCAGGACGTCATCAAGAAGATGGAGGCTAGCAAGGGCAAGGACGAATACCATGTCGGCGAGATCTTCTTGTCGGCAACGCCCGAGAGCGCGACGCAGGTGATGACCGACGCCGGGCGCATCGTCGGACAGATCCGCGGCGGCGCGTCGTTCGTCGCCTATGCCCGGCAGTTCTCCGAAGCCTCGACCGCCGGGCTCGGCGGCGACCTCGGCTGGGTTCGTGCCGAACAGCTGAACGACGCGGTCGCTCCCGTCATCACCAAGCTCAGCACCGGCGAGATCAGCGACCCGGTGCGCGTCCCCGGTGGCGTCGCCATCATGGCGCTGGTCGACAAGCGGCAGGTGCTGGCGGCCGATCCCAACGAGGCGGTGCTTAGCCTCAAGCAGATCTCGCTGCCGATCAGCCCCGAGACCACCGCCAAGGAAGGCGAGGCGATCGTCGCCAATTTCAAGGCAAAGACGCAGGACATGGGCGGCTGCGGCCGTGCCGAGGCAGTGGCAAAGGACATCGGTGCCGAAGTTGCGGTCAACGACGCGATCAAGCTCCGCGACCTGCCGCCAGCATTGCAGAACCTGATGAAGAAGCTCGCGATTGGTCAGGCGACGCCGCCGTTCGGTTCGTCGAAGGACGGTTTGCGTGTGCTGGTGCTGTGCGGCCGGGATGACGCCGCGGCGACCGCCAAGGTACCGACGACCGAGGAGGTGTATGCGCAGATGAACGAGGAGCGCGTCAACATGCGTGCCCGCCGCTATCTGCGTGACCTGCGCCGCGACGCCATCGTCGACTACCGGTAAGTCAGCGCTAATGGCTTCCTCGCACCCGCTGCCGCCGCTGGCGGTAGCGCTCGGCGATCCTGCTGGAATCGGTCCGGAGATCGTCGCCAAGGCCTGGGCGATGCGCCGTGAGCATCAGCTGCCGCGGTTCTTCGCGATCGGCGACTTGCGCTCGCTGCGCGCCGTCTGGGACGGGCCGGTCGAGATCCTGTCGGCTCCGGGCGACGCCGCGGCGGTGTTCGACCGCGCGCTGCCGTTAATTCAGGTCGACGATTGCGGCGCGATCATGCCGGGCGAGCCCAACCTTGGCGGGGCGCGATGTGCGCTCGACAGCGTTGAAATCGCCGTCGGCCTGGCGCGTGCCGGGACGGCGTGCGGCGTCGTCACCGGCCCGGTGTCGAAAGCGCAGCTTTACGCGATCGGCTTCACCCACCCCGGCCAAACCGAGTTTATCGCCGAACGTTGCGGTATCTCCTCGTGCAACACCGTGATGATGCTGGCGGGGCCGAGCCTGCGCGCCGTGCCGGTGACGATCCATACCGCGCTCGCCGATGTACCCGCGCAGCTCACCACCGAGCTGATCGTCACGCGCGCGCGCGTGACCGCCCGCGGGCTGCAGCGCGATTTCGGCATCGCCGAACCGCGGCTGGCAGTGGCTGGGCTGAATCCGCATGCGGGCGAAAGCGGCACTCTTGGGCGCGAGGAAATCGAGCTGATCGCGCCTGCGATCGAGCAGCTGCGCGCCGAGGGCATTGTCATCGCCGGGCCGCTCAGCGCCGACACGATGTTTCACGCCCATGCCCGCGCGCGCTATGACGCGGCAATCTGCATGTACCACGACCAGGCGCTGATTCCGCTGAAGACGCTGCACTTCGAGAACGGCGTGAACGTCACGCTCGGGTTGCCGATCGTCCGAACCTCACCCGACCACGGCACCGCGTTCGACATCGCCGGACAGGGCACGGCGCAGCCCGACGCGATGATCGCCGCAATCTGCATGGCGGGCGAGTGCGCGACCCGGCGCGCCAACGGGTGAGTCACGGGTGAGCGATGGCGGGCCGCTAGCGCCTCCTGGCTTGGCCACCCTGCCGCCGCTGCGTGAGGTCATCGCGCGCCACGGGCTGGCGGCGAAGAAGTCGCTCGGCCAGAATTTCCTGCTCGACGGCAATCTGCTTGACCGGATCGCGCGCGTGCCCGGACCACTCGACGGCACGACGGTTTACGAAGTCGGTCCCGGCCCTGGCGGGCTAACCCGCGCGCTGCTCCGCGCCGGGGCGAATGTCATCGCCGTCGAGCGCGACGACCGTGCGCTGCCCGCGCTTGCCGAACTCGCTGCGGTTGCGGACGGCCGCCTCCGGGTGATCGGCGGCGACGCAATGGCGCTCGACGCAGCCGCGATCACTGGCGGCCCGGCGCACGTTATCGCCAACCTGCCGTACAACATCGGCACGGCGCTGCTCGTTCGCTGGCTCAGCGAGGCGGTGTGGCCGCCGTGGTGGCTAAGTTGCACGCTGATGTTCCAGAAGGAGGTCGCGCAGCGCATCGTCGCGACACCGGGCAGCGACGCCTACGGACGCCTCGCGGTGCTCAGCCAGTGGCGAGCCCGCGCGCGAATCGCCTTCGACGTGCCGCCGCAGGCTTTCACGCCTGCGCCGAAGGTGTCGTCCGCCTTAGTGCATATCGTGCCCGCTCCCCCGCTCGGCGACATCGCGGTGACCAAGCTGGAAGCGCTGACCGCGGCGGCATTCGGTCAGCGGCGCAAGATGCTGCGGGCCAGCCTGCGCGGCCTGCCCGGCGGCGGCGAGGCGCTGGCAGCGTGCGGCATCGACCCGGCGCGACGGGCGGAGACACTGAGCATCGCTGAATTCGTGCAGCTAACGGCGGCGCTGCCGACGTAATCGCGTTCACACGCAATCCGCGCTGATCGGGACGACGCTGCACAGCTGCGGCTGCGATGTCGAGGGCTGGCAAACGGGGCGCGGCATGACTACGTCATCGGCATGCAGTTCAACGACCTGACTACTCCCGCCACGCTCCTCGCCACCCGCCGCTCGGGCAAGGCGCGCGACATGGTCGCTCCCGGCCCGACGCCGGCCGAGCTGGAAGCTATGCTGATCACCGCAGCGCGCGTGCCCGACCACGGCAAGCTCGCGCCGTGGCGGTTCGTCACGATCGCCCCCGACCGGCGCGAGGCGTTCGCCGACGTGCTTGAGTCTGCCTACCGCGTCGACAAGCCCGAGCCTGGCCGCGTCGAACTCGCGGCGGTGCGCGACTTCGCCGCACAGGCTCCGGTGCTGGTCGTCGTGCTGAGCACGCCCGCCGACAATCACATCCCGCGCTGGGAGCAGGAGCTCTCGGCCGGCGGCGTTTGCACCATGCTATGCGCAGCTGCGTCAGCACAGGGCTATGTCGCCAACTGGCTGACGGGCTGGGCAGCATACTCGCCCGCTTTGGTTGCCGCGCTTGACGCACCCGAGGGCGCGAAGATTGCCGGCTTCATCTTCATTGGTTCGCCGTCGCGCCCGCTCGACGAGCGCCCGCGCCCTGAACTCGCCGCCATCATCAGCGCTTGGTGACCTGTTCGGGTTGACACCCCGGCTGTTCTAGCGCGATACCACAGTCATGTGGCAAGCCGACCGTCCGATCTACCTGCAAATACGCGACATTATCGTGGCGCGTATTTTAGCTGGGGCAGGTCATGCGCCGCGCGATGGCAGCCTGCTGCCGCTGTCCTCGGTACGCGCGCTGGCGGCCGAGCTCGACGTCAATCCGCTGACCGTGGCGAAGGCATATCAGGAGCTGCAGGCGGCCGGGCTGATCGTCGCGCGCAAGGGCGTCGGGCTTTACGCCGAAGCGGGAGCAGCCGCAGCGCTGCTGGCTTCCGAGCGCGCCGAGTTCCTGCGTACCGAGTGGCCGCGCGTAAAGCGCCGCATCGACCAGCTCGGGCTTAGCGCCAGCGACTTGTTTGAGACTGCGTGATGCCTGCGAATACTGCCCGCGCCGTGAGTGACCTGACACGGTTGCTCGACGCGATTGTCCCCGCGGTCCGTGAAGCTGGACGGCTGATCGAGACGATCCGCCTGGGCGGCCACGCGGTCCGCCACAAGGCTGACGCCTCACCCGTGACCGAGGCGGACGAAGCGGCCGAGGAACTACTCACCGCCGCGATCCGTGCCGTCGACACCGCACCGATCGTCGGCGAGGAAGCACACGCCGGCGGCCACCGGCCCGAGCCCTGCGCGCGTTTTTGGCTGATCGACCCGCTCGACGGGACCAAGGACTTCATCGCCGGCCGCCCGGGCTACTCGGTAAACGTCGCGCTGGTCGAGGAAGGCTGCCCGGTGCTCGGGTTGGTGATGAGCCCGCGTGACGGCATGCTGTGGGCGGGAGCGGCAGGGTGCGGCGCATATCGCGAGCCGGACGGCGGTAAGCGCCAGGTAATCACGACGCGTCTATATCGCAGACCGCCGACGGTCGTGGTCAGCCACAGCCACCTCGACGCCGCAA
Source organism: uncultured Sphingomonadaceae bacterium (assembly GCA_964247215.1). Classification (GTDB taxonomy): domain Bacteria; phylum Pseudomonadota; class Alphaproteobacteria; order Sphingomonadales; family Sphingomonadaceae; genus Polymorphobacter_B. The sequence goes on along the minus strand of CAXTTR010000062.1, from coordinate 5,146 downwards.
CCAAGGCCTACTTGGTGACGCTCGGCCCGGTGCAGCTCGAACCGGCGGGATCGAGCCTGAAATTCTGCCGGCTCGCCGAAGGCAGCGCCGATGTCTACCCGCGCTTCGGACCGACCTGCGAGTGGGACACCGCAGCCGGACACGCGGTGCTGCTAACGGCGGGTGGGGCCATGCGGACCGCGGGCGGAGGTGAGTTCAGCTATGGCAAGCCAGGATATTTGAATGGCGGGTTTTTGGCGGTGGGGGATGTGGGCGCGTTTGGGGTGTTGCCGGGGCTTTGAAGCTCCTCCTCTCTAGCCCCCTCACCCCCAGGCCGCTTCCTCCATCGCGTATAACACCCCCGCCCCGCGCGTCACCGGCCCGAGCAGCGCGGTTGCCTGCGGCAGCACCTGCTCGGCGAAGAACCGCGCCGTCACGATCTTGCCGCGCAGGAACGCCGCGTCGCCCTCGCCCGCCGCGAGCCGCTCCGACGCCGCGACCGCCTGCCGGACCAGTAGCCAGCCGCCGATCGTAATTCCGAACATCCGCAGGTAAGGCGTCGCGCCCGCGGCGGTGTCGCTGAGCCGCTCGCCGCTGTTCCCGGTCAGCCATACCGTCGCGTTCTCGAGCGCCGCCAGCGCGTCGTCGAGGTACGGCCGCATCGCGCCGAGATCGCCCTTGGGCGGCAGTTCGCGCAACGTCTGCCGGATATCGCCGAACAGCGCCCGCCAGTACGCGCCGCCATCCATCGCCAGCTTGCGGCCGACGAGATCGAGCGCTTGGATGCCGTTAGTCCCTTCGTAGATCGGCGCGATGCGCGCGTCGCGGAGGTACTGCGCCGCGCCGGTTTCCTCGACATAGCCCATACCGCCGAACACCTGAATGCCGAGGCTGGCGAGCTCGACGCCCATGTCGGTCGCATACGCCTTGGTCACCGGCGTCAGCAGGTCGGCGAGACCGGTCGCGGCGGCGTCATCATCGGCGTGGGCGCGGTCGACCGCGGCGGCATTGTAGTAAGCCAGCGCGCGGATCGCCTCGGTGGTCGCCTTCATCGTCAGCAGCATCCGGCGGACATCGGCGTGGTCGATGATCCTGACCGCACCATGCCCGCGCCCGAACGCGGCGGACTGGACGCGCTCGCGGGCGTAGGCGAGTGCTGCCTGATAGGCGCGCTCGGCAATTGCGACACCCTGCAGCCCGACGTTGACCCGCGCGTGGTTCATCATCGTGAACATCGCGCGCATCCCCGCGCCCTCGGCCCCGACCAGATAACCGACGCACTCGCCATGCTCGCCGAACTTCATCGTGGCAGTAGGCGACGCATGGATGCCGAGCTTGTGCTCGAGCCCGGCGCAGATCAGGTCGTTGCGGCTGCCGTCGGGCAACACTTTCGGGCACAGGAACAGCGAGATGCCCTTTGTTCCCGGCGGCGCATCGGGCAGCCGCGCCAGCACGAGGTGGACGATGTTGCCCGCCACGTCATGCTCGCCCCAGGTGATATAGATCTTGCTGCCCTCGATGCGGTAGCTGCCATCGACGTGGGGCATCGCGCGCGTCGTCAGCGCACCGACATCGCTGCCCGCCTGCGGCTCGGTGAGGTTCATCGTGCCGGTCCACTCGCCCGATACCAGCTTTGTCAGGTACGCCGCCTGCAGCGCCGGCGAGGCGTGCGCCTGCAACGCCTCGATCGCGCCCTGGCTCAGCATCATGCAAAGCGAGAAAGCCATGTTCGCCGAAGTCAGCTGCTCCTGCACCGCGCTCGCCAGCACGAATGGTAGCCCCTGCCCGCCATGATCGGGTGACGCGCCGAGCGAGGCCCAGCCGCCGTCGACATAAAGCTTGTATGCCTCGGCGAACCCCGGCGGCAGCGTCACGACGCCGTCCCTGAGCGTCGCGCCATGCACGTCGCCGGTGCGGTTTAGCGGCGCAAACACGCCGCTGGCAAGCTTGCCCGCTTCGGTCAGGATAGCCTCGACCATGTCGGGCGTCGCCGCCTCGAAGCCGCCCAGCTTCGCCAGCCCGGGCAGGTCGGCGATGGTGTCGAGCACGAAACGCTGCTCGGCGATCGGGGCGGTATAGGTCATCGGCAAGTGGCCTTTGGTGATGGTGTCAGGCAGGCTATAGCGCGCTGCCATGCCCGGACAAACACCGCTGAACACGCAGGTCGTCGCCGCCGATGCCGCAGGGATCGCGCGCGCCGTCGCTGCGCTGCAGGCGGGCGAGCCGGTCGCGCTGCCGACCGAGACGGTTTACGGGCTGGCGGCACCAGCAGCCGACGCGCTCGCGGTGGCGCGGGTATATGCGGCGAAGGGGCGGCCGAGCTTCAACCCGCTGATTGTGCATGTCGCCGACATCGCTGCGGCAGCGCTGCTGGTCGAGATTTCACCCCAGGCCCGCGCGCTGATGGCGCGGTTCTGGCCGGGACCGTTGACGCTGGTGCTTCCGCTACGCCCGGGCGCGCCAGTCGCGGCGCTGGTCACCGCCGGGCTGCCGACGCTGGCAGTACGCTGCCCGGCGCATCCGGTGATGCAGGCGGTGATCGCGGCAGCCGGCCCGCTAGCGGCACCGTCGGCGAACGCCTCGGGTCGGCTCAGCCCGACGCGGGCGGAGCATGTGCTGGCGTCGCTCGGCGGGCGGATCGGGCTGATTCTTGATGGCGGTCCGTGCGCGGCGGGTGTGGAGAGCACGATCGTCGCCGTCGAGGGCGAGCGCGTGTCACTGCTGCGACCGGGGGCGGTGGCAGCGGAACTGCTCGGGCTAGGCGCGACCTCACGCGCACCATCCAACGATGATCTAAAAGCGCACGCCGACGGATCGAGCAACCGGGCTGTCACTGCACCCGGCCAGCTGGCCAGCCACTACGCCCCACTCCAGCCGCTCAGGCTCGACGTGACCAGCGCTATGGCGAACGAGTTCCACATCGGCTTCGGCGACATCGGGGGTAACCTGAACCTATCGGTAGGCGGCAACCTCGTCGAAGCCGCCGCGAACCTGTTCGAGGCGCTGCATACCGCCGAGGTGAGCGGCCGGAATGGCATCGTTGTCGCCCCGATTCCGAACGTCGGTCTCGGCGTGGCGATCAACGACCGCCTGCAACGGGGAGCCGCGCCGCGCTAACCTGAAAGCTTCGCGCCCCACCGATGACCAAGCTGACCTGCCCGACCACTAACCCCGCTGGGGCGACGACAGCATGTTGGATGGTACGGGCCACCTTAACCCTAAGCCGCCGCCTTCTTCAACCGCGCCGCATAGCCCTTGCGAAACTTCGCCAGCTTCGGCCCGACGACCGCGGCGCAATAGCCGTTCGAGCCGGCGTTGTTGGCGTAGTAGTCTTGGTGATATGCCTCTGCCTTGTACCACGGCGCGTCGGCCTCGATCGTCGTCACGATGGCTGCGTCCCAGTCGGCCTGGTTGCGCGTGATCGCCGCCTCAGCCTCGGCGCGCTGCTCGGGCGAATGCGGGAAAATCGCCGAGCGATACTGCGTGCCGCTATCCGCCCCCTGCCGGTTCAGCGTCGTCGGGTCGTGCGTGTGAAAAAAGATGTCGAGCAGGTCGGCATAGCTCACCTGCGCCGGATCGAAGCTGATCCGCACCGCCTCCGCATGCCCGGTGCGCCCGGTGCAGACCTGCGCATAGGTGGGGTCGGGCACCTGCCCGCCGATGTACCCGGACTCGACCGCGCTGACCCCGATCAGCTCGACGAACACCGCCTCGGTGCACCAGAAGCAGCCGCCGGCGAGGGTTGCGGTTTGGGTTGGCATGGGTGGAGGTCCTTAATTCAGATGGCTCCACCAAGATAACGACACCGGTGACGTTTTCCAGCCCTCGCCGCCGTCGCGGAACAGAGCTGGAAATATCGGATTGACGCTGAACTAGCGGTAGCGCCAGCCGCCATGGTCCCGGTAGCGCCGCTGCCAATAACGGTGACCGTCCCAATAACCGCGGTTGGCATAGAAACCGCCGATGACGAGACCCGGCGCGACAATGACCGGGCCGGGTCCGCGATTAGGGCGGCAGTGACCGTACGGTCCGCGATGTCCGCCCGGACCACAACCATCCCGGGCCGCGGCGGGTGAGAATGCCGCGAGCGTCATTCCCGCAGCGATCGCGATTGCAAAAGTCTTGCTCATGGAAACCTCAACTGTCGTGTGAAGACGTCGCGATTACCCCCAGCCTGATCGCCAGAGGCAACGAGATGTATACGTTATAGCTCCTGTAAACCCTTGCGGTTTGGCGCCGGCGACTTGACCTTTAGCGCCCAATCGCTGTACTGACGCTCATCACCCGCCCAGCGCGCGGTGACATAAGCGTCCACGGATGCACGCCGGCCTGCGAAGACTCGCACGCCGGCGTAAGTTCGTTGGCAGGAAGGACATGATGTTCGACAGCCTCTCCGATCGCCTTGCGGGCGTCTTCGACAAGCTTCGCGGCCGCGGCGCGCTGACCGAGCTCGACGTGCGCGCGGCGATGCGCGAGGTGCGGATCGCGCTGCTCGAGGCCGATGTCGCGCTGCCGGTGGTGAAGGACTTCGTCGACACCGTCACCGAGCGTGCCATCGGGGCCGAGGTCGTGCGCTCGGTGACGCCGGGCCAGCAGGTCGTCAAGATCGTCAACGACGCGCTGGTCGAGATGCTCGGGTCGGAGGCGGTCGGGCTCAACCTCGACGTGACGCCGCCGGCGGTGATCATGATGGTCGGGCTGCAGGGATCGGGCAAGACCACGACCAGCGCCAAGATCGCCAAGCGGCTGACCGAGAAGTCGGGCAAGAAAGTGCTGATGGCGTCGCTCGACGTCCAGCGCCCCGCTGCACAGGAGCAGCTGCGCGTGCTCGGCGAGCAGGTCGGCGTCGCGACGCTCCCCATTATCGCCGGGCAGCAGCCCGTCGACATCGCGGTGCGCGCGCGCTCGGCGGCGAAGCTGCAGGGCTTCGACGTGCTGATCCTCGACACCGCCGGGCGGCTGCACGTCGATGCGGCGCTGATGGCCGAGATGCAGGCGGTGGCGAAGGCGGGCGCGCCGGCCGAGATCCTGCTGGTCGTCGACAGCCTGACGGGTCAGGACGCGGTCAATGTCGCGTCGTCGTTCGCCGGGCAGGTCGAGCTGACCGGCGTCGTGCTGACGCGGATGGACGGCGATGCGCGCGGCGGCGCGGCGCTGTCGATGCGCT
>CAXTTR010000061.1:0-11501 GCA_964247215.1 uncultured Sphingomonadaceae bacterium | reverse complement strand
GCGTCGTCACCGTGCCATCACGCCGGTTCTTCACCCCGCGCAGCAGCGAGCCGTCAGTCACGCCGGTGGCGGCGAAGATAGTGTCGCCCCGCGCTAAATCTCCGAGTGCGTAGATGCGGTTGTGGTCGGTGACGCCGAGACGGTCGGCGCGGCCGCGTTCGTCGTCGTTGCGAAATATCAGCCGCGCCTGCATCTGGCCGCCGACGCAGCGCATCGCGGCTGCGGCCAGCACGCCTTCGGGCGCGCCGCCGCTGCCGAGGTAGATGTCGATACCGGTGTCGGGGTTGGTCGTCGCGATGATGCCGGCGACGTCGCCGTCGGGAATCAGCATGATGCCGCAGCCGAGCGCGCGCAGTTCGGCGATCAGCGCCTCGTGGCGTGGCCGGTCGAGGACGCATGCCATGATCTCACCGGGCTGGACACCCTTTGCCGAAGCAACTGCGCGGACGTTTTCGGTCACCGACTTACGCAGGTCGAGCAGCCCTGGCGCATAGCCCGGGCCGATCGCGAGCTTGTCCATATAGGTGTCGGGGGCGTTCAATAGCCCGCCCTCCTCCGAGATCGCCAGCACGGCGAGGGCATTCGGGCCGGCCTTGGCGGTGATCGTCGTGCCTTCGAGCGGGTCGAGCGCAATGTCGATCTTGGGGCCGGTACCGATGGCGCGGCCGACTTTCTCGCCGATGTAGAGCATCGGTGCCTCGTCGCGCTCGCCCTCGCCGATGACGATGGTGCCGTCGAAATCGAGCTGGTTGAGCGCGTCGCGCATCGCCTCGACGGCGGCGGCGTCTGCAGCATGCTCGTCGCCACGCCCGACCTGCTTCGCCGCGGCAATCGCCGCATATTCGGTGACCCGGACCATTTCGAGGACGAGTACCCGGTCGAGCGTCTGGCTACGTAACATGCTATCTCCGTTCAGAAATCGAGGATGTGCAGCATCATCGGCGGGGCCGTGACACTGTTCGAACTGGCCATGCGGGCGAGCGCCGCATCGATCGCCGACTGACGGCTGCGGTGCGTGACCATGACGACGTAAACGCCGCCGTTGGCCGAATGGCCGCGCTGGATCAGGCTCTCGATCGAGACATCGGCCTCGGCCAGTGCCGCGGTCAACTCGGCGAGCACGCCGGGGCGGTCGGCGACAGTCAAGCGCAAGTAGAAGCGGCCCTCGTGCGCGCTCGCGTCGGCGGCCGCGAGCGGCAGCAGGCGCGCGGTCGGCATCGCGAATGCCGGGCCGACTTCGCCGCGCGCCACGTCGATCAGGTCGGCGACGACAGCGCTGGCGGTCGGCCCCTCGCCCGCGCCGCGCCCCTGGAACAGCAGCCGTCCGACGAAATTACCCTCGGCGACGACCGCGTTCAGCGCGCCATCGACATGCGCCAGCGGATGCGCGTGCGGGACGAGGCAGGGGTGAACGCGCTGAAACAAGGCATTGGCTTCCGCGCTCGCCAGCCCGATCAGCTTGATCCGAAAACCAAGCGTCGCGGCGTGTTCGATATCGGCGGGCTCGATCGCGCGGATGCCCTCGACCGCGACCGCACCGAAGTCGATGCGCGACCCGAACGCGAGTGCCGCAAGGATCGACAGCTTGTGCGCCGCGTCGATGCCGTCGATATCGAAGCTCGGATCGGCCTCGGCGAACCCTTGCGCCTGCGCGTCGGCGAGGACAGCGGCGAACGGCAGTGCTTCCGCCTCCATCCGCGATAGGATGTAATTGCAGGTGCCGTTGAGAATGCCGTATATCCGTGCGATCTCGTTTGCCGCCGCGCCCTCGCGCAAGCCCTTTATGACCGGGATGCCGCCCGCCACCGCCGCTTCATACTTGAGCGGCGCGCCCTGCGCCTCGGCGAGCGCCGCGAGTTCGATACCGTGATGCGCCAGCATCGCCTTATTCGCGGTGACGAACGGCTTGCCGTGGCCCAAGGTGGCGCGCGCCAGTGTCAGCGCCGGGCCATCGGCACCGCCGATCAGTTCGACGACCGCGTCGACATCGTCGCGCGCGCTTAGCGTGGTGGCGTCATCGACCCATTCAAAGCGGTTCAGGTCGACACCGCGCGCCCGGCTGCGGTCGCGCGCGCTGACCGCGACGACCTCGATGCGCCGGTCGGCGCGTCGCTCGATCAGCGCGGCATTGGTGTCGAGCAGCTTGACGACGCCCGCGCCAACGGTGCCCAGCCCGGCGAGACCGACGCGAAGGGGGGTGGTCAAGATATCGCCACTACTTTACCCGGCGTATTCACCCCCATCGACACCAGATAGCGCTTCACCCCGCGCGCCGCCTGCCGGATGCGATGCTCGTTCTCGACCAGCGCGATGCGGACGAAGCCTTCGCCTTCCTCGCCGAAGCCCGTGCCGGGGGCGACGGCGACGCCGGCGTGGGTGATTAGCTGCTTCGAGAACTCGACCGCGCCGAGGTGCCTGAGCGCCGGTGGAATAGGCGACCAGGCGAACATGCTGGCGCGTGGAGTGGGCACGTCCCAACCGGCGCGGGCGAAGCTTTCGATGAGCACGTCGCGGCGGCGTTTATACAGCTGGCGGTACTCGGCGATGCAGTCCTGCGGGCCATTCAGCGCCGCGACCGCCGCTGCCTGGATCGGCGTGAACGCGCCGTAATCGAGATAGGACTTGACCCGCGTCAGCGCCGCGATGAGCTTGGGGTTGCCGACCGCGAAGCCGATCCGCCAGCCCGCCATCGAGTAGGTCTTCGACATCGAGGTGAACTCGATCGCGACGTCCTTCGCACCGGCGACCTGCAGGATAGACGGCGTCGGCGGTCCGTCGAAATAGATTTCGGCATAGGCGAGGTCGGAGATCACCCAGATCGAGTGGCGCTTGGCGAACGCCACGACCTGTTCGTAAAAGGCGAGGTCGACGGTTTCGGCGGTCGGGTTCGATGGATACCCCATGACCAGCACCGTCGGGCGCGGTACGGTGTAACGTACCGCATGTTCGAGCTTCTCGAAAAAGTCCGGCCCCGGTGCGGCGGGGATCGAGCGGATCGTGCATCCGGCGATGATGAAGCCGAAGGCGTGGATCGGATAGCTCGGGTTTGGCGCGAGAATGACGTCGCCCGGCGCAGTGATCGCCTGCGCGAGGTTGGCCAGCCCCTCCTTCGAACCGAGCGTCACGCAGACCTCGGTATCGGGGTCGAGATCGACCTGAAAGCGCCGCGTGTAATAGGCGGCTTGCGCCTTGCGCAGTCCGGGGATGCCCTTTGAGGCCGAATAGCCATGCGCGCCGGGGCTGGCGGCGACTTCGGCGAGCTTGGCGATGACATGCGGTGGCGGCGGCGAGTCGGGGTTGCCCATGCCGAGGTCGACGATGTCCTCGCCGCGACCGCGTGCAGCGGCCTTCAAGGCGTTAACCTCAGCGAAGACGTAAGGCGGCAGACGTCGGATACGGTAAAATTCTTCGGTCATGTTAAACGCCTCAGGGCCCGTGCCGGACTAGACGGCGACAGGCCTGGGCTTCCTGCCACAGCGTGCCGCCGATGGCGAGCCGCCACCGGCGTCCCGCTACTATACCGCTTACGCGGCCGGTGCAGGTGCCGCCGCGGCAGCCGGCTTGTGCATCGTGCGGTGATGCATCATGTGCTTTTTCGCCGTCGACTTGCCCATCGCTCCGGCATTGTCCGAGCGCCGGTCGCCGACGCCGCCGGTCTTCATCGCCTGATCGGCGCTGAGTGCATAGCGCTCCGAGGTTGTCGACTGATCGCAGCGATCTTTGATCTTGGCGGTGCACTTCGGCAGCGGGCCGGTGGTAGCGGCTGGCATATTGCTCTGCATGCCGCTCGACGGCATCGTGCCCGGCGACGTACCGCCATTCGACATGCTGCTGCCGCTTGTCGTGCCGCCGCCCGGCGGATCACCGGGCATCGCGCTCGAAGGCGGTGTGCTGCCGGGTGACGTGCTGCCGGGTGACGTGCTGCCGGGCTGTGCCGGTGTCATCGAGCCGTCGGGAGCAGGCGGTGTTGGCGCAGCGGGCGGAGCCATCGTCGCGTCGGGAGCGGGGGTCGGCGGCGTGCTCTGCGCCAGTACCGGAACCGCACCGGCGATCGCCAATGCGCCAAAAGCCATGATGATGTGCTTCATCTCGAACCGTCTCCCTGATGCTGGCCACCTTGGGCCAATCGGTGAACCAGTTATAGGCCTGCAAAGTTCCAGCCGCCAACCCTTTCGGTTCAGCCCTGCCTGGCCTGGCGTCACCTTGGCAGGATCGTAGCGCGCTTGCCCGCAAGCCTTGGCCAGTCCACAATAAATCTCGACTTACTGGAGAGTGTCATGCCTGAAGCGATGCCCGAAGTGACATCCGCCGCCGCCAATCGTCCAGACAAGGCCCCCGCGCTGTCGACCGCCGGGGCCGAGCAGTTCCATCACTGGACGCATCTGCTCGGCCGCGGCCAGCAGCTGATGATGGAGTTCGTCACGCGCGAGCAAGGCAGCAGCGGCGGCGTCCAGCTCGGCCCCGATCCGCTTGGGCTCGCCGCCGTCTGGCAGCAGGCGGTGACGGCGATGACCGCCGAACCCGCCAAGTTCATCGAGCTGCAGACGCGCTTCATGACCGACAGCATGGCGTTGTGGCAGTCCTTCCTGACCGGCACGCCAGCCGCCATGCCCACGGCGGCGCCGGTCACCAAGGACAAGCGCTTTGCGGCCCCGGCGTGGCGCGAGCAGCCGGTGTTCGACTTCATGCGGCAGTCGTATCTGCTGGCGTCGCAGTACATCCTGCAGGCGACCGGCGAACTCGACGGGCTCGACCCGCATGCCAAGGCGAAGGCGATGTTCCACGCCAAGCAGTTCGTCGATGCGATGAGCCCGTCGAACTTCCCGCTGACCAACCCCGAAGTCCTGCAGGCGACGATCGACAGCGGCGGCGAGAACCTCATCAAGGGGCTCGAACACCTGCTCGATGACCTGCGCACCGGGCGCATGAAGATGACCGATGAGGCCGCGTTCGAGGTCGGGCGCAATGTCGCGGCGACGCCGGGCAAGGTGGTTTTCCAGAACCGGCTGTTTCAGCTGATCCAGTATAACCCGACGACGCCGACGGTAGTGGAAATTCCGCTGCTGATCTTCCCGCCATGGATCAATAAGTTCTACATCCTCGATCTCACAGCCGACAAAAGCTTCATCGGTTGGGCGGTCGCGCAGGGCCTGACGGTGTTCGTCGTATCCTGGAAGAGCGCCGACGCGAGCCTGACCGACGTGACCCTCGACAGCTATGTCGGCGAAGGTCAGTTGCTCGCCATCGCCAAGGTGATCGAGGCGACCGGCGCGCCTGCGGTCAATGTTATCGGCTACTGCGTCGCCGGCACCGTGTTAGCAGCGACGCTCGCGGTGCTCGAAGCCAAGGGCATGGCCGACAAGGTCCGCACCGCGACGTTCTTCACCGCGCAGATCGACTTCGGCGACGCAGGCGACCTCAACGTCTTCGTCGACGAGGCGCAGTTCGACAGCATCGTCAAGCTGACCGAAGGCAAAGGGTACCTCGACGGGCGCTACATGGCGACGACGTTCAACATGCTGCGCTCGAACGACCTGATCTGGAACTACGTCGTCAACAACTACATGCTCGGCAAGGATTACCTGCCGTTTGACCTTCTGTACTGGAACTCGGACGCGACCAACGTTCCGGCGTGCTGGCACCTGAGCTATCTGAAGGACATGTACCGCGACAATCTGCTGGTCAAACCCGGCGGGATCAGCGTCGCCGGGGTGCCGATCGATCTGACGACGGTGCGGACGCCCGCCTACATTCAGGCCGGACGCGAGGATCACATTGCGCCGGCCAAGTCGGTTTACCGGATGACGCAGGTGTTCAGCGGCCCCAAGCGGTTCATCCTCGCCGGGTCTGGGCACATCGCGGGCGTGGTCAATCCGCCGGTGCAGAAGAAATACCAGTATTGGAGCAGCGACGCACTGCCCGCCAGTCTCGACGACTTTGTCGCGGGCGCGACCGAGACCAAGGGCAGCTGGTGGCGCGACTGGACGGCATGGCTGCTACCGCAATCGGGCCAGCAAGTACCCGCGCGAGTGCCGGGCGATGGGCCGCTGTCGGTGATCGAAGACGCGCCGGGGCGCTATGTGAAGGAGCGGATCTGAGGGGTTGTGGTCGTTACAAGAGAGGGTTGGTGAGCACCTTCTTGCTGCTCCCCTCCCGCCTTCACGGGAGGGGCCGGGGATGGGATCTTGCTGGCCAATACAGCTTATTCACCATCGGAGACCCACCCCCGGCCCCTCCCTGAAGAAGGGAGGGGAGCAGGACGGAGAAGCACGACCTTTACCCAACCGTCTCCCGTAAGGACGGAAGAGGGTTAAACCTAACGCCGTCCCATTCCCGGCATTACCGGCGGCGGCGGGCGGCTGCGGTCGCGGCGCGGCATCTGCGCCTGATAGGCGATCGCGCAATGCTCGCTGCAATAGGGGAAGCTTGCCTGGCTTGGCTTGCCGCAAAAGTGGAAGTCAGCCTCGCCCGGGTGGCCGATCGGCCACTTGCAAATCTTCTCGCTGAGATCGAGCAGCGTCGTGCGCGCCGGTTTGCGCGGTGCTGCAGCCGGTCGCGACGGCTTGCGCGGCACAGCGGCGAAGGCAGGCGCTGCCGCCGTGGAGGTTGCCTCGTTGCCTTGCGACGCCTCGCTTGCTGCAACCTCGGCCGGATTGTCACCCTGCCGCCCGGCCGCATCGGCTTGATCCGACGCCGCGGCGCCAGCGATTGCACCGCCCTCAGCCGTTTCAACCTCGACCGCGTCGACCACCAGCATCTCGCCCGCCGCGAGTAGCACGACCTCGCCCGCCTTGACCGGCGACGGGCGCGGCTGCAATCCGAGGCGGTGCGCCTTGCCGATCACGGCGTTGCGGCTGACACCTTCGGCCAGCACTTCGGCGATCTGGCTCGCGGTCATGCCGGCTTCCCAGCTCTTGCGCAGCAACTCGATACGCTCGTCGGTCCACGCCATCGTGTTCGTCCCAATCACTTGATCGCACTTGGCGCGGTTGCCGCGCTGTCCGGCTGCGTCTAAAGCAACGCAATGCTCGATCAAACCGCAAAAGTGCCGTTGGCGCCGCATGCCGAACCCGGGGTGGTCGTCATCCCCGGGATCAACTGGCAAGGCCTGAAGACACTCTATTTGAAGGAAGTACGGCGTTTTTTCAAGGTGCAGCTGCAAACGGTGTGGGCTCCGGCGATCACGACGCTGCTGTTCCTGGTGATTTTCACGGTTGCGTTGGGCCGGACCAAGCCGAACGTCATGGGTGTCAGCTACGCCGATTTCCTTGGGCCGGGGCTGATCGTCATGGGGATGATTCAGAACAGTTTTGCCAACACGTCGTCGTCGCTGCTGATCGGTAAGATCCAGGGCACTATTGTCGACGTGCTGATGCCGCCGCTGTCGAGCGGCGAACTGCTGGTGTCGTGGGTTGCGGGTGCAGTGACGCGCGCGTGGCTGGTCGGGCTGGCGGTGTACATCGCAATGGTCATTGCCCCGGGCATTCACGTGCCGATCAACAACCTCGGCGTCGTGCTGTACTTCGGCACGATGGGCGCGGTGATGCTGGCGCTGCTCGGCATCCTGACCGGCATCTGGGCCGACAAGTTCGACCATGCGGCCGCGGTGACGAACTTCGTCGTCCAGCCGCTGACGTTGCTGTCGGGGACATTCTACGCGATCGACCGGGTCTCGCCGGTGATGCGGACGATCAGCCACCTCAACCCGTTCTTCTACATCATCGACGGCTTCCGCTTCGGTTTCCTCGGGGTCAGCGATGGACTGGCGTGGCAGGGCGCCGCCGTACTGGCGGCGGTCGACCTGGTGCTGTGGGTGCTGTGCTACCGGCTGCTCACGTCGGGCTGGCGGCTGAAGGCGTGAAGGCGCGCGCGCTCTTCGCTGTGCTGTCGGTTGTGCTCGGCGCAGCCCCTGCCCTCGCCAGCAATTACGACCGCCCTGACCGGCTCGTCGCGCTGCCCGACGGGCGCAAGCTCAACCTTTACTGCAGCGGCGGCGGCAAGGTCACCGTGCTGCTTGAAGCGGGATTCGAGGCGTGGAGCTTTGCGTGGAACACGCCGCAGCAGAAACTCGAACAGCATTACCGGGTCTGTTCGTACGACCGCGCCGGGCTCGGCTTCAGCGACCCCGGCCCGAGCCCGCGTGACGGTGCCAACATTGCCGCCGACCTCGACGCGCTGATCACCGCGGCGAAGCTCAAGCCGCCGTTCGTGCTCGTCGGACACTCGGCTGGCGGTCTGTCGATGCGGCTGCTGTACGACAAGCGCCCCGCCGACGTACTCGGCATGGTGTTCGTCGACACCTCGGTCGAGGGCCAGTTTGCCGGACGCGAGGACGGTGTCAAGCTGACCGCGGCGGGCTGGTACAGCTGCGAGGCGCCGGCCAAGGCTGGCAAGCTGCCGTCGCCCGAGTTCCCCAAGTGCGGCAGCCCGGCGTATAGCTGGATGCCGCCGGGGATGCAGGCGCGGCAGGCGGAGATCGGCCGCGGCCCCGATTACTGGCGGACGATGGGCTCCGAATATGAAAGCATCGGCACGCTGACCAGCGCCGAGGTGATGCGCGCGCGGCAGTCGTACGGCGACCTGCCGCTGGTCGTGCTGACCGCGGGCACCAATCCGGCGTGGGCGGCGATGCACGCGCGGCTGGCGGCACGGTCGACGCGCGGGGTGCAGCATGTCTTCCCGGCGAACGGCCACCTGCTCCAGCTTGAACGCCCCGACGCCGTGCTCGCGGCGGTCGACGAGGTCGCCGCCGCAGCCAAGCAGAAGCCGGCTGCGCTACCCTGAACTTCGGCACATCGGTGCCGCAGGGGTTGAGCCGCACCCCTGCCCGCGCTAGATAGCGTCTCCACGGGCGGCCGCAGGGGCCGCCTTTTTGCGTTGGCGATGGCTCAATCAGCCGGGCGGCGCGGAGGCTGGCGCTATGGCGATCACACCCCTCATGCCGGTTTACGGCCGTTGCGATATCGAGCCGGTGCGCGGCGAAGGTGCCTATCTGTACGATGCCGACGGCCGCCAGTGGCTCGACTTCGCCAGCGGCATCGCGGTCAACTCGCTCGGGCACAATCACCCGCATCTGACCGCGGCGATCCAGAAACAGGCGGCAACGCTGATGCACACGTCGAACCTGTACAAGGTTCCGGCGCAAGCGCATCTGGCGCAGCGGCTGGTCGACCTGACGTTCGCCGACACGATGTTCTTCACCAACTCGGGCGTTGAGGCGATCGAGTGCGCGGTCAAGACCGCCCGCCGCTTCCAATTCGTCGAGGGCCACCCCGAGAAGTCTCGCATTCTGACGTTTTCGAACGCGTTCCACGGCCGTACGATGACGGCGATCTCGGCGACTAATCAGGACAAGATGCGCGGCGGTTTCGAGCCGCTGCCCGATTGGTTCACCGTGCTGCCGTTCGACGATCTCGATGCGGTACAGGCGGCTTTCGATGGCCCACTCGGCGACAGCATCGGCGGCATTATGGTCGAGCCGATCCAGGGCGAAGGCGGCGTGCGCGTCGCCTCGCACGCGTTCCTGCACGGCCTGCGCGCGCTGTGTGACAAGCACGGCGGGCTGCTGATCTTCGACGAGGTCCAATGCGGTGTCGGGCGCACCGGCTATCTGTTCGCGCACGAATACTTCGGCGTGACGCCCGATGTCATGGCGATCGCCAAGGGCATCGGCGGCGGCTTCCCGGTCGGGGCCTGCCTCGCTACCGAGCGCGCCGCGAGCGGCATGGTCGTCGGCACGCACGGCTCGACGTTCGGCGGCAATCCGCTCGGCATGGCGGCGTGCGAGGCGGTGCTCGATGTGCTCGCGACCCCTGAGTTCCTCGCCAATGTCCGCCTGATGGGCGACCGGCTGCGGCAGGCGCTCGAGCAGATGATCCCCAACCACGATGACCTGTTCGACAGTGTCCGCGGTCTCGGGCTGATGATGGGCATCAAGCTCAAGTCCGACAGCCGTGCCTTCGTCAACCACGCGCGCAACTTCGGCGTGCTGACGGTCGCCGCCGCCGACAACGTCATGCGCGTGCTGCCGCCGCTGATCATCGACGAGAGCCACATCCGCGAGTTCACCGACAAGCTGTCCGATGCCGCGCGTCACTACCGCGTCGCTGTCGCGGCGTAATTCAGTGCCGCATTTTCTCGATCTCGCCGGTGCCGGCCGCACCGGGCTACGGGCAATTCTCGACGAGGCACACCGGCGGAAGCGCGCGCGCGCCGGGCTGCTCAAGGGGGCGCCCGATGCCGATGCGCCGCTTGCGGGGCATACGCTGGCCATGCTGTTCGAGAAACCCTCGACGCGGACGCGGTTCTCGTTCGACATGGCGATGCGCCAGCTCGGCGGCACCACGATCGTCACCAGCGCCGCCGACATGCAGATGGGGCGCGGCGAGACCGTCGCGGACACCGCGCGCATCCTGTCGCGCTTTGTCGATGCGGTGATGATCCGTACGCATGACCATGTGACGCTCGAGACGCTTGCCGAGGCGGGCAGCGTGCCGGTAATCAATGGGCTGACCGACTTGACGCATCCGTGCCAGGCGATGGCCGACATGATGACGGTCGAGGAGCGGCTCGGGCGGCCGGTGGCGGACAGCTGCTGGGCGTGGTGCGGCGACGGCAACAACATGGCGCATTCGCTTATCGAGGCGGCGAGCGTCATGGGCTTCGACCTGAAGCTTGCCGTGCCGCACGGCCATGACCCCGATCAGGCGGTCGTTGCGATGGCAGGCGCGCGCGGCGGCAACATCGATGTGCTTCGCAGCGCGGCGGCCGCGGTCGATGGGGCGGATGTCGTCGCCACCGATTGCTGGGTGTCGATGGGGCAGGAAAGCGCCAAGGCGAAGCTGACCGCGATGGCACCGTTTCAGGTGACGCCGGCGTTGATGGCGCAGGCCGCGCCGCACGCGGTGTTCCTGCACTGCTTGCCGGTGCATCGCGGCGAGGAAGTGCTGGCGGCGGTGATCGACGGACCGCAGTCGGCGGTATGGGACGAGGCGGAAAATCGCCTCCATGTGCAGAAGGCGATATTGCTGTGGTGTTTGGGCAGACTGGCCTGAGCGCGGGCCTGAACGAAGGGCTCGCTCCGGTCGGCGATCGTATCCTGGGTTTCTCGGTCGGCGGGCGCAACGTCCGTGGCCGTGTCGTGCGGCTCGACATTGCGCTGAACGCCGTGCTCGCGGGCCACGACTACCCTGCGCCGGTGGCGCGGCTGCTCGGTCAGGCGCTCGTGCTGACGACGTTGCTCGGCAGCATCCTGCGCGAGGACGAGGGCCAGCTGACGCTGCAGGCGCAGAGCAAGGGCGGCTATGTCGACCTGCTCGTGTGCGATTACCGCGCCGGTGCGGTCCGCGGCTACCTGCGCCACGACCCTGAGCGTGTTTGGCCCGACGACGCCGACCTCGAGACGATTTTTGGCCAAGGGCACCTTGCGATCACGCTCGATCCGACCGCCAGCGCCGAGCGCTACCAGGGCATTGTGCCGCTCGAAGGCGCGTCGCTCGCCG
>CAXTTR010000060.1:3034-11575 GCA_964247215.1 uncultured Sphingomonadaceae bacterium | reverse complement strand
CAGCTTGCCATCGTCGCGGCGTATTGCTCAACCGCCATCGTCGGGATCAGGCGGCCTTGGCCGACGTCGTCGGGACCGTCGTCGGCGAGCACTGGAACCGCGCCGTAATAGCGCCCGCCGTTAACCGCGCCACCCATGGCGAAATGCATGCTGCCCCAGCCGTGGTCCGACCCCGTGCCGTTCGAGGTCAGCGTCCGGCCGAAGTCCGATGCGGTAAACGCAGTGACCTTGTCCGCGACCCCAAGCTCAACCGTCGCGTCGTAGAAGGCGCGCATCGACCCGCCAAGCTCGGCGAGTAGGCTGTCATGCGAGCCGATCAGGTTGCTGTGGTGGTCGAAGCTGCCGAGCGAAACGTAGAACACCTGCCGCTTGGCTCCGGCATCGGCGCTCGTGGCGATCATCTGCGCCACCATCCGCAGCTGCGCGGCAAGCGTACTGCCGCCCGGAAACGGCGTCTCCAGCGTCGGCGTGGCAGCGAGCGAATTGGCGATCTGCCCCGAAGTGGCAAGCGCGCGCGCGCCGACGCGGGTGACTTCGTTCTCGATCAAATGCGCCGACGGCGAGGTGATCAGCGAGCGTAGCGCGTCGCCGACCGCGGTCGAGCCGAACACCGCGGCCTGGTTGTTGTTGAGCACCACCGGCCCGTACGGCGTCAGCGAATATTGCACGGCGCTGTTGCCCGCAAGGAAAACGGTATTGCCGCTCGGGTTAATGCAGGTCAGCGCGGCGTTGCCATTGCCGCTCTGCATAAGGTCACCCATGCGCCCGCCCCAGCCGCTGTTCGAGCCCTCGGGATTACCCGCCAGCCAATAACTTTGCTGGTCGTTGTGGCTGAACAGCTTGGGCGGCAGCGGCACACTGTGGGCGCTATACTGGTCCTTGGTGACCGGCTGGACCAGCGTACCGACGTTCAGCACCGCCGCCAGCCGCCCGGCGTTCCATACCGGCAGCAGCGGCGCTAGGCCGGGTGCCAGCGCATACAGATGCCCACCGGGAAGCGCGGCGGCGGGATCGGACGTCGCCAGCATCGTCGCCGCGATGCTGGCAGCCGGCAGCGCTAGCCCCTGCCGCAGTTGCGCGTAGGTGGCATAGCGCGCGGGATCGGCAGGTACGAGCGTGTTGGCATGATCGTTGCCGCCCGAAAGGTGAATGCAGACCAGCGCCTTATAGTCGGGTGCCGTCGCCGCAGCCGCCTCGCCAGCCGCGGCCAGGCTCATCACGAACGGCGTGGCGGTACCGGCGATGGCGAGCAGCCCGGCGCGCTCCATGAAGCCCCGGCGCGAAACATTGATCATCGAACTCACTTCTGCACGAGGTATTCGGGAGCTGCCAGCACCAGCAGGACGGCGGCGTAGATCTGGATGTACAATCCATAGGTCGTCGAGGTGTCGATCGAGCCGATCGCCGCCGTTAGCGCCTGGACTGTCGACGCGCTCAACTGACCGGCCGCGAGTAGCACATTCAGTTCAGCCATCAGCGAACTGGCATTGCCGTTGAACGCCAGCAAGTTGCTATAGTCGCCAACAATGTCATTCCCATAGACGTTGCCCGCGATCAGCGCCTGCATGTAATTGACGTACGAAATCAGGCACGGCTCGGTGGTGATCTGCATCTCCGGCGCGACCAGCCCTTGCGATGCGAAGGTGCTGCCCGGCGGCGTGTAACCGGGCCGGAAGAAGTTGAACACGCTTGGCGCATGTCCGGGGCTGTAGCCGAGCAGCCGCCACGGTGTGCTGAGATCGCCGATCGGCCACGTGTCGCTCGGCGAATTCGCCCTGAACGCCCGCGCCCAGTTGGTGACGCGCTGCGCCGGCGTGCGTAGCCGTCCCCACGCCGGGTTCGGCGCACTGTTCAGACTGGCGTTATCGCCGATGCGCGCTTCGGGATCGAGCAGGATGGCGCGCACCACCGCGCCGAGGTTGCCGCGCACACCGTGACCGTCGTCGGCGAACGTCGCAGCGACCCGCCCGATATAGCTTGGCGACGGATTGCTGGTAACGAGCCGCTGGATCAGCTGACGGCCGATGAACGGCCCGACGTTGGCGTGCGCGGCGAGCGTGTCGAGCGCCAGCGACCGGCTGGTATAGCCGTCGGTTCCGGCCGGAATCGTCGTACCCAGAAAGCTCTTTGCGCCGGTCTCATGCTGCGTTGCATCGAGCGCTACCGGGAGCCGGTAGACGTCGGGGCGGCTGAGATCGCCGGCCGGCCACGTCCAGCCAGTGAAGACCCGCGCGAGCCCGGTAATGTCGTCCTGCGTGTAGGTTTCGATCGGATTTCCGCTGCCGTCGAGTTGCCGTGTGCCGTTCGGATTAAGCTGGTACAGCCCGATGGTGAGCAGCTGCATCACCTCGCGCGCGAAGTTCTCATCGGGGTGCGTACCCGCCCACGGGTTGGCCTTGTAGCTATTAAGAAAGGTCAGCCAGCTCGCCATCGAAACACTGGCCGCGATATTGCCGAGCAGGGCGCGGAAGCTTCCGAACGCGCCGTCCATCAGCAGATCGATATATGCGGCCATGCCGAAACCATGCGCGTAGCCGCTCAGTCCATCGGCACCCACGGCGAAGATGTCGAGCAGCGCGTGGCCGACACGCTGACGCAGCTGGTCGGTGCCGGCAATCGCTTGCCGCCATACCGCCATGTCCATCAGTGCAACATCGTTCGACTGCCAGCTGTCGCGATAGCCTTTCGACACCAGCCAGTCCCACAGGCTGATATCGCGCGGCGTCGCCAGCTGATTGTCGACCCAGCCAGCTATGCCGAGTGCCTGCACCGAGGCGATATCGGCCGGCGATGCGCCCATCGATGCCTGTCCCAGCAGGCGCGAGGCTTGGACGCGTGACACGGTATTGCGTGGTGCTGGCTTCAGCGATGCAAAACTGCTGGTATTCACATCGAGGGCGTCGGCAGCTTTCAGCAGACCCGGAATGGCCAGCGCAGCTGCTACTGACGCACTGGCCTGCATCCTTCCAGTCGACAACGCACCGTGCACCGCTGGTGCGTCACTTGCGGCAGTCGCCGGCGCATCGGGACAAGCGACGTCGGTCATTGTTGGGCAACCTATGCAAGGCGGTTTCGCAGGGACAGTACAGCGGAGCCAATGTAAGCAGGGTAGCTCACGTCGAAGCCGCGGCTGCGCTACGGTGTTGAATCGAGCTTTGGCTAGAACAAACCGAGTTTGCCTGCGCGGTGTGCGACCAAACGAGACCCGGTCAAGGTAATCCGTTACCGATGCCCCTCAAGCAGCCGGTTGATCTAGAGTCGGTTCCGATCAGTGGGTGACCATAACGTTACACCGATGCCTCTTACCGGAGGGCACCTGACGCCTTGGGCCGCCGCCCAACCAGCAGCAGCGCCGGCAGCAGCGTCAGCACCAGCGGTGCGCCGACCGCGAGTCCGGCGATGATCGCGGTGGCGAGCGGGCGCTGCAGCCCCGAGCCGCGCCCGAGCCCGAGCGCCAGCGGGCTGAGTGTCAGGATGGCGATTAGCGCCGACATCAGGATCGGGCGCAGCCGGGCGGCACCGGCGTGGGCGAGCGCGGCGCGGTCGACCGGCGCCGCGGGATCGAGTTCGGCGAGTAGGAAGATCGCGAGTTCGGTCAGCATGCCGACGACCATCGTCAGCCCCATCAGCGCCGAGATATCGAGTTCGGTGCCGGTCGCCCACAAACCGGCGAGCACCGCCCCCGTCGACAGCAGCACCGTCGCGATGGCGGCGAGCGTGAAGTCCCAGCGTTCGAACAGCAACGTCAGCAGCAGTGCCGCGAGCAGCAGCGCCGCCCCGAACACCAGCGCGAGGTCGCGGAAAGACTGCTGTTGCTGGGCATACAGCCCGCCATACTCGACGCGAACTCCGGCGGGCAGATGCAGGCCGGTCACGGTACGACGCACCTCCGCCATCGCCGAGCCGAGGTCGCGGTTTTCGAGACGCGCGGTGACACCGACGAATGGCGCAAGGTCCTCGCGCGTGATCTGCTTCTGGCCCGCGGCGATGCTGACCTGCGCGATCTGGTCGAGGCGGACCGTGCGCCCGTCAGCCGTGCGGAGCGGCAGCGCGCCGAGGTCGGCAGCGTGCGCGCGAGCGTCGGCGGGAGCATGGACGCGCACGTCGATCAGCTGCGTACCCTGGCGCACCTGCGTGCTAACCGAACCGCCGATGATGGCGGCGAGCTGCGTCGACACCGCCTGCGGGTCGAGCCCGGCGAGCGCTGCGGCGGCCGGGTCGACATGGATGACGATCGCGTCCCCGGCCACCCTCAGGCCGTTCCTGACCTCGACGATGCCGGACACCTTGCCGATCGCGTCCGCGATCTTGAGCGCCGAGGCGCTCAGCTGATCGGGGCTCTCGCTGAACAGTTTGACCTCGACCGGCTGCGGCACCGCGGTGAGATCGCCGATCAGGTCCTCCATCAGCTGCGCGGTCTCGATGTCGAGGCCGGGGACCTGCGCCGTGATCTTTGTCCGGATGTCGGTCATGACCTCTTCGATCGGGCGGCGCGTGCCGCTCGACAGCCGGATGAAGAAGTCGCCTTCGTCGGCCTCGGTCAGCCCGCCGCCGAGCTGGACGCCAGTGCGGCGCGAATAGCTGACCACCTCGGGCGTCGCGCGTATGATCGCCTCGGCGTGGCGCAGCAGCGCGTCGGTGTCGGTCAGCGCCGAACCGGGCTTGGCCTTATAGTCGAGGATGAAGCCGCCCTCGTCCATCTTCGGCATGAACCCCGACTGGACCTTGGTGTACGCAGCGCCGCCTAAGCCGATCAGCACCGCCGCGAGAATCCCGGCGAACAGCGCCGGCCGTGCAAAAGCGCGCGCCAGCCCGCGGGTGTAACGCCGCGTCAGCCCGCTCATCAACCGCTCGGAGCGGTCGGCGGCTTCGGCGTCCCTGGCGGTCAGCCAGCCCGCCGCGACGAGCGGGATGACATAGCGCGCATAGACCAGCGAGACGACGAGCGCCGCAGAGATGGTGATTGCCAAGCTTTTGAAGAAGCCGCCGGTGACGCCGGTGATGAACGCCAGCGGCAGGAACACCACGACCGTCGCCGCGGTCGAGCCGAACAGCGGCCTCGCCATCTCCGCTGCGGCGGCTAACGTGGGCAGCGGCGAACGCTCCTGCAGCCGCCGCATCAGGTGTTCGAGCATGACCACCGCGTCGTCCACCACGAGCCCGACCGCCGCCGCCATGCCGCCGAGCGTCATCATGTTGAAGCTCAGCCCTAGTGCGTAGAGTGCGAGACACGCGGCGGCGAGCACGGCGGGCAGCATCGCGGCGGTAATCAGCATCAGGCGGGGGCTGCGCAGGAAGACGAACAGCACGACGCCTGCCAGTGCCGCGCCGATCAGGATGGCATCGCGGACGCTGGTGGCGGCATCACGGACGAGTTCGGACTGATCGTAGAACGGTGCGACATGCACGCCGCGCGGCAGCCCGGCGCTTTTCAGCCGTGCCTGCACCGCGCCGACCAGCGCGACGGCATCGGCAGCCGGCGTCTGGCGGATGTTGACCAGTACCGCGTCGCGTCCGTCGGCTGTCACCCGCGTGTACGCCGGCATGGTGCCGCGTGTGATCGTCGCGACCTGGCCCAAGGTGACCAGCCCCGCCCCGGCGGTCTTGCCGGTCTTGACCGGGACCGCGGCAATGTCAGCGGGTGTCGCAACGCGGTTCTCGACCAAGGTCAGGTAAAGTCGGTGGCGATCCTCGATCCGCCCGACGCCCGCAACGCTGTTCGAGTTCTTGAGCGCCGTCGCCACGTCGTCGAGCGTCAGCCCAAGTGCCAGGAGCCGCGCCGGATCGACAGTCACCGCGATCTCGAGCGGGCTCGAGCCGAGAATGTCTACCCCAGCGACACCCGGCACCGTCGTCAGCAGCGGGCGCAGCTGCAACTCGGCGAGCTGGCGCAGGCCCGCCGCCGACGTGCTGGTCGACGTCAGCGCCAGCCCGAGCACGGGGAAGATCGTCGGGTCGGAGCGGCGCACAGTGATGCCGAGCCCCGCCGGCAGACTACGCTCGACAGTCGCCAGCGCCGCCTGCACGCCCAAGGTTGACGCGACCATGTCGCTGCCCCAGGCGAAACTGACCGCGACCTCGGCCGAGCCGCGGCTGGTGGTCGAGCGGATGCCGGTGACGCCGGGCGTCGCCCGTAGCGCAATCTCGACGGGGCGCGTGATCTCGGCCGCCATCTGATCGGCATCGCGCTCGCCCGCGTCGATCGCGACAACGACGCGTGGGTAATCGATGTGCGGGAACAGCGTCACCGGCAGCCCGAAGGCGCTGCCGAGCCCGGCAAGCGTGAGCAGAATGACGGCCAGCCACACCGAGCGGCGGTGACGCGACAGGCGGTCGACGACGGCATTCGGCGCGAGAGGGTCAGCCGCGATCGGGCCGCCGTCGGCATCGGCCATCAGCGCACGCTCCTTGTTGCTGGCTCGCGCACCTTGATGCCGTCCTCGAGCCCGGTCAGCCCGTCGACCGCGACGCGCTCGCCCGGCTTCAGGCCCTCGGTGATCGCGGCGCGCCCGCCCGCGACCGGCCCGGTGCTGACCTCACGCTTGTGCGCGGTGCCCCCGCTCACAACGTACACAAAGGCTTGCCCGGCGTCGTCGCTCAGCGCCGCCTCGGGCACCGTCACACCGGGCGTATCGCCGCCGAGCGTCAGCGTCGCCGTCAGCGGCTCGCCCGCCCCGGCGCGGATGCCGGGCGGCAGCGCGGTGAACACCGACGTCAGCCGCGTCGCCGGATCGACGAGCGCGTCGATCGCGGTAATGCGTGTTCCCGCCGCTGCACCGCTCGCGCTGTCGCGCACCGTCGCCGTGCCGCCGACACGCAGCCTTGCGAGCGTCTGCGGCTCGACCCCGAAGCGCGCGCGCAGACCGCCGCGCGCCGCGATGTGGACAACCGCCGTTCCCGCCGGGACAAGGTCGCCGGGCGCGTTGGCGATCGTCGTCACCGTGCCCGCCACCGGCGCACGCAAGGTCAGCTGTCCGGCGCGCGCGCCCAAGCTCGCAGCGGTTGTCGTCGCGACTTGAGTCGCGGCGCGCGCTGTTTCCACGTCGGCGTCGCTCATCAGTCCATCGGCGCGCAGCCGCTTGGCACGCGCCAGCGCCGCGGTCGCCGTCGCCGCATCGCTACGCGCCTTGCCAAGATCGAGCTGCGCCGCCGGGCCGGGGTTGAGGACGACCACCGCTTGCCCCGCCGTGACGCTGCCGCCGGGCGGCACCAGCACGCGCGCTACCGTCGCCTCGACCGGCGCGGCGAGCGTGCGTTCGCCGCCTGCGCCCGCCTCGGCGGCACCGTACACCGTGACGCTCGCCGCCGTTGCTCCGGCGATCGCGGGCGCAGTGTGCACCTCGGCGACCGGGTCGGCGGGCTTCTCCGCCGCATTGTCCTTCGCCCCGCCCGCGCAGGCGGCCAGCCCGAGCAGCAACGGCAATACGAGCGCCCGCGCAGCCACTTCGTTAGAATGACGCAAGCGTCTCACGACCAGCTTTCCCTCGGTGCCCCGGTCAGCAGCTCGAGCGCGATCAGCCCTTCGCTCGCCGCCTGGTCAAGCTGCAGCAACGTGCGCTGGCGGTCGCGCAGCGACTGCTCGGCAAGCTCCGCGGTCGATACCGGCAGGTCACCCCTCGTCGCCGCCCGGCGCGTCGCTGCCGCAAAGCGCGCCAGCTCGGGCAACGCCGGGGCGAGCTCGGCGCGCTGACGCAGCGCGGCGTCGACGATGCCGACCGCCGCCGCGATATTCGCCTCGGTCAGCGCCAGCCGCGCGGTGTATTCCGCGCCCAGCTGAGTGCGCGTCGCTGTCGCTACGGCGATGCCGCCGCGGTTGCGGTTCCACAGCGGCGCGGTGAACGCCAGCGACGGGCCAATCGTGCGGTTGTCGGCGGTATCGCGCGCCGCGTTCAGCGACAGCGTCAATGCCGGAAACTGGTCGAGCACGGCGCGGTGCACCGCTGCCTCCTGCACCTGGTAGCCCGCCTGCAACGCCTGCAGGTCGAGACGGCGGGTCCGTGCCAGCGCATATAGCACGCCTGCGCGCGGCACCGGCGTTACCGTCGCGACCGGGGCGAGCGCCAGCACCGCGCCGGCGGGTAGCCCGAGCAGGCGATTGAGCTCAAACCGCGCCGCCGCCAGGTCGCGCTCGTCGACGCGCACCCGGTCGGCGGCATCGAGCGCCGCCAGCCGCCGGCTCTCGACAGCATCGCCCGCGAGGTCGCCGCGCCCGCTCGCCCGCCGCGCCGTCTCGAACCGCGCCGTGAGCGTCTGAGCGCTGACCCGGTCAATGTCTGCCGCCGCCGCTAACGCCAGGATCCGCGCCCCCTGCAGCCGCGCCGCGCCCGCCGCCTGCCACTCGGCGTAAGCGATGTCGAGCCGCACCTGCTCGCCCGCCGCGCGCGCGCTCGCTGCCGTAATCCGACGCGTCCGCAAGGTGTTAAGATCGAGGCCGAGCTGCGCCAGCAAGCCGTTGAACAGGTCGGGCCCCGAATAGCGGTAATCATATCCAAGCGTCAGTGTCGGATCGGGCAGCAGCCGCGCCGCAAAGCTCTGCGCCGC
>CAXTTR010000060.1:0-3024 GCA_964247215.1 uncultured Sphingomonadaceae bacterium | reverse complement strand
GCGCCGCGCTCACCTCCGCCTTCGCCCGCGCCGCTCTCAGATCGGGGCTGCCGAGCACCGCCAGCACCGCAAGTGCGTTCGGCGTCAGCGGGCGCGTTAAGTCGACCGCCTCGGGCCGCAAGAAAGGCCGCTGCAGCTGCGCGCCGTCCGCGAGCAGTACCGACACGACAGGCGGAGCCGTGGTGCTGTTAATCACCAGCGGCTGCGGCGCGTAGTGCGCACAGCACGCGAGCAACAGCATCGGCGCAGCACGCAGGCTGAAGCGGATGATCATTCGCAGCTAAACATTTGACCGTCTACGGTGAGCGGCGCGGCGCAGCACGCTTACGACAGGTTCCATCCCAGACGCGCTCCTCGAACTCAGGTGTCGGACCATTCCCAAGCAATCGTGATCCGTGGCGGCACGCATCCGGCAGCCGTGTGCCACGCCAGTGACGCGAGGCCAATCCTTAACAGCTTTGGGATCGCTCCGCGGCAGGTCTGGCGATGGCGTGGAACGGAGTAAGATCGATGATTGCAGTCGCGCGTGGATGTAACTCAGGTCGACAATTAGCACTAAATCGGGCAATCGAACGAAGCATGAACAACGGCCTGCACTTCATATCCGGACTGCCGCGTGCCGGGTCGACTTTACTGTCGGCATTGCTGCGACAGGATCGGCGCGTCCACGCCGCGATGACGTCGCCCGTCGGCAGCCTGATCAGTGCGCTGATGCGCGGCATGAGCCAGGATAACGAAGGCGCGGTGTTCATCGACGATGACCAGCGCGCGCGTATCCTGATCGCGGCGGTCGATGCGTTCTACGCCGACATTCACCCGGCGAAGACAGTGTTCGACACCAACCGGCAATGGTGCGCGAAGCTGCCCGCCATCGCGGCGCTGTGGCCAGGTGCAAAGGTGATCGCCTGCGTCCGCAATCCGGCATGGTCACTCGACAGTCTCGAGCGGCTGACGCGGCGCAACGCGCTCGAGCCGTCGGGCATTTTCAAGTTCGATACCGGCGGCACGGTGTACTCGCGCGCCGAGGGGCTGATGAGCGGCACCGGCATGATCGGCTATGCGCTCAACGCGCTGCGCGAGGCGGTGTTCGACGAACGTGCCGGCCGGATGTTGCTGGTGCGTTTCGAGACGCTGACCACCGAGCCGCGGCGTGCGCTCGCGGCGATCCGCGACTTCACCGGGCTGCCGCCGTTCGATCACGACCCCGAGCACATCGAGCCCGACTATGACGCGCTGCTGTTCGACGCGCGGCTCGGCGCGCCGGGGCTGCACGCGGTCGGGCCGCGCGTGCACAGCCCGGTGCGGCACAGCGTACTGCCGCCCGACCTGTTCGCCAAATATGCCAGCGACGCCTTCTGGGAGTTGCCGGATGGACTGCCGGAGGGCGTGCGGGTTGTTTGAGCACTATCGCAAGCCTCGTTCGCAAGCCTGTGTGCGATGCCCCTACCACAGTGACGCCGAACCGCTTAGATAGGGTTCCGGCCGTCAACTTGATGGCCGTCTGCGGAGCTGGATTCTATGCCCGATGATGTGCCGATCGTCCTGAACCCGCCCGCACCGGTCGCCACTGTCGCGCCCGCCAAGGCTGCGGGGCTGGTGCCGATCGATACAGCGCACATCAGCGAGCTCGATGCGCGGGTGGAAAGCTACGTCACCGAACTCGTCGCGCAGGATGCGGCGTCGCCCGCGTTCGGCGCGCAGGTCGATAGACTGACCAACCTCGGCGCGCGTGAGATCGCCGAGGCGGCGGGACAGTCGAACCGCTTTCTCGACCGGCCGGTGCGCGCCATGGACCGCGACACCGGCATCGGCGCGAACCTCACCGAGCTGCGCCAGACGGTCGAGGATCTCGACCCCGGCAAGCGCGGCGATCTGTTCACCCGCAAGAAGGTGTTCGGGCTGATCCCGTTCGGCGGCAACAAGCTGCGGACCTATTTCGACGGCTACAAGTCGGCGCAGACGCATATCTCGGCAATCCTGTCGCGCCTCGCGTCGGGCAAGGACGAGCTGCTGCACGATAATGCCGCGGTCGACATCGAGCGTGCGAACCTGTGGGCGACAATGGGCAAGCTCGAGCAGATGATCCACATGTCGAAGACGCTCGACAGCAAGTTGGAGGCAAAAGCACTTGAGCTCGACTACACCGACCCCGCCAAGGCCAAGGCGGTCCGCGAGACCGCGCTGTTCTATGTCCGACAGCGCACTACCGACCTGCTGACGCAGATGGCAGTCAGCGTGCAGGGCTATCTGGCGCTCGACCTTGTCAAGAAGAACAACGTCGAGCTGATCAAGGGCGTCGACCGCGCTTCGACCACGACCGTTGCAGCATTGCGGACGGCGGTAACGGTAGCGCAGGCGCTGACCGCGCAGCGTCTGGTACTCGACCAGATCACCGCGCTCAACTCGACGACGGCGAACATGATCGACGCGACCGGCGCGCTGCTCAAGTCGCAGACCGGCGTCATCCACCAGCAAGCGGCGTCATCGACGATCCCGATCGAGACACTGCAGCGCGCCTTCCAGAACATCTATCAGACGATGGACGCGATCGACACGTTCAAGCTGCAGGCACTGGCAAGCATGAAGACCACCGTCGATACGCTCGGTAACGAGGTCGAGAAGAGTCGCGGCTACATCGCGCGTTCGGCGGGGCAGGCGCAGCTGAGCGGGCCGGGGACGGCAGGCGGCGACCTGTTCAAGCCGATCGCGGCATCGTGAACAGCATCGTGAGCCGCTGATGGCACGCGATATCGACCGCGAAGTGGCGCTGCAGTCCGCTCGCATGCAGCGGCTGCCGCCGACCCCGGCACAGCGTGCCGCCGCGGCGCGCCGCCGTCAGCGCCGCATCGAGCACGTCGGGCGCAAGCTGACACGCGTCGCCGCTGCCATCCTGTTGATCTGGGGCGGCGCGCTGGTGTGGGGACTGGCGGTGTCGCCGCTCGGCACGAGCCTGCTGCTCCTACTCGTGCTGCTCACCGGACTTATCGCGGCGGGGCTGCTGGCGTTCCCGCGGGAGGGCGTGCC
>CAXTTR010000059.1:0-11608 GCA_964247215.1 uncultured Sphingomonadaceae bacterium | reverse complement strand
CGGGACCGCTTTCAAAAACTCATAGATCGCGGTCTGCAGCTCGAACCGCGCTAGGTGCATGCCCAGGCATTTGTGAATGCCGCCGCCGAGCGCGATATGGGCTGCCTTGCGGTCGAAGCGGACCTCCATCGGGCTGTCGAAGGTGGCCGGGTCGTTGTTGGCGACCGGCGTGCAGACCGAGACATATTCCCCCGGCATGATCTTCTGGCCGCGTATCTCGATCTCGCGCGTGGCGATGCGGAAGGCGGTGACCACTCCGAACACGCGCAGGAACTCCTCGACCGCGAGCACGATCTTCGCCGGATCGTCGCGCAGCTCCTGCTGGCGATCGGGATTGCGCGCCAGCCAGGCGAAGATATTGCCGAGCATTGAGGTCACGGTGTCGAGCCCGCCAATGAACAGGTTGAAGCAGTGCCCGAGCACCTCGTCCTCGTTCCACTTGCGCCCGTCCGCCTCGAGCTGGAGCACGCCGGTGATATAGTCATCGCGCGGGTTCTCGCGTCGGCTCTGTATCTCGGCGCGCAGATAGTCGGTAGCGGCGCGCGTCGCATTCGAGCGCACGGCCATGTCGTTGGTGTGGAGCATGTCCTTTTCCCAGCGCAGGAACTCGTCCATGCGGTCCTGCGGCAAGCCCAGCAGATCGAGCACGATGTAGATCGGGTAGCGCTCCGAAAACTCATTGACGAAGTCGCAGTGACCGCGATCCTTGAACTTGTCGATCAGATCGGTGGCGCGCTCGCGCAGCTGGTCCTTCATCGCCGCCATCCTTTGCGGCGCGAAGCTTGGGTTGAGCGCCTTGCGATAGGCGGTGTGAACCGGCGGATCGGCCTCGGTCGGGATGACCAGCCAGCTCTCGCCGATGCCCTGCGACCATTTCCCCATGCCGTTCTTGGTGAAGTCGTCAGCGTTCCGCAGCATCGCAACGACGTCGTCATAGCCGGTCAGGAGCCAGCCGGGCTGGTCACCGGGGAAGATGTTGGTGACGTAGCTGATCGGCCCGAGCGTGCGGTGCATTTCAGGGATCAGCGTTTCCTGCGGGCAGTGCTTGACCACCTTGCGCGCGAACAGCGGCAAGGTGACGACCCGATGGGCGGGGACGTGCGGCGGCAAGACGGCAGCGGCGGTGGCCATGAAAGACTCCTGTGCGGGTGACCTTGCTTGGGCGCTCGCACTGACGCCGCGGCCTTCCGAAAGAAAGGCAGCCAGCGCTACCACAGCACGCGCTTCTGCGCTGCCAGTCGGCGGTTGCGAAGCGCGATTGCCCGCTCAGCAGGGCTGACCCGAACCGTATCGGCGGGGAGTTCGGTGCCAAGTTCGTCGAACGGCACCTTGCGCAGGGTGGGGTTCGGCGTGGCACTCGCCCCGAACCAGCGTCCCTGGACCGCGCCTGAGCGATAGCCCGCCGTATCGAGCCAGTTGTGCACGCCCGGATCACGGGCGCTGATCACGGTGCGGAACACGCCGTCCGTGTCGACCAGCCCCTGCCGATCGTTGAGGCTTGCCTGGTTATTGACCCAGTCGGTTGTCTCGTAAAGATCGTTGGTGAGAATGATCGACCAATAGCGATACGTCGCCGGGATCGTCACCTCGCTGATCAGCGCCTCGTCGTCGCCGAGCTCGTAAGCGCCCTCATAGTAGCTTTGCCCCTGCAGCCCTGACATTTGCGAGACGTCGAACACCTTCAGCGCATTGAGGAAACCCGCCTGACGCAACTCCTCGACATGCGTCGGGAACGCGAGCGCGCAAACCGCGGCAATGCCCGGCATTTCGGCAACCGCGGCCTGCAACGCTTCGACCGAGCGCCGCCCCTTGGGCCTATCGACATCGAGCCGGGCGATGCCGAAGCGCGGCTCGCTTTCGACCCCCCAATCACAGCTGACGATGCGAATCATCAGCTTTTCGCACAGGGGGTCGAGCGGCCACCAGTCGCCGGTGTGACCGGCGGGCCGTTCGGGCGACAGCACGACTTCAAAGCCGCCCTCGCGGTCGACCATCAGCGTGTCAAAATCGCCTTGCCGGAGCACCGGATGATGCTTGCCCGTGCGCAGCGTATCGGGTCCCATCTGCGCCAGGATCATCATCCGCGTCGTCCCGCGCTCGCCCTTGATGACGTAGGACCCGCCGCGTTCGATTAGGCAGCTCTTGTAGATTGTGTCGGCGTTTGGCTGGAAGATGTTCTGCGCCAAGTTCAACTCGGGCACGAACAGCGGATGCTGCCGGTCGCCGACCAGCGCGTCCGATGTCGCGCGGGCCACGCCGGACAGCAGCAGCCGCATCGACTCCGCCATCATCTGCGGATCGCGGCGCAGCCGCTCGGGCACCCGCGCCCGCATCGCGTCGCCGAGCGGGCGCAGTCCGTCGATCAGTCTCTCCCACTCGAGGCCGTCGCTCATTGATGTGCCTCCATCTGCATCCCCGCACGGGTTCATCGATCGCTCCGCCCGTCCACCTTTCGTTGGGCAGGTGAACGACGCGCCAGCCACGCCACGCTGCGGTGATGCGCTCCGAAGATTTCATCATCGACGTCACTGCCGCTGTCGCCATTGGCGAGCCCATGCAGATCGCAGCAACGCTGTACTCGCCCGATACACTGCCGGACAGCGCACCGCTCGATTTGATCTTCGCGCTCCACGGCGGTGGCTATACCCGCGCCTATTGGAACCCGCCGTTCGCCGACGACAGCTACAGCTTCGCGCGTTTCTTCACCGATCGCGGCAAAGCCGTGCTGGCGATCGACATGCTCGGCATGGGCGAGAGCAGCCGGCCCGAGCCGGAGTCCAAGCTCGACCGGGCCGCGATCGCCGCCGCTCACGCCGCCGCGCTGGCCGATGTCGTCGCGCGCCTCGGTCGCCCGTTCTCCGTCACCGGCGCCGGGCACTCGATGGGCGGGATGCTGATCATCACTCAGGGCGCCCGATATGGCGCGATGGACCGCGTCGCCGTGCTCGGTTGGGCTAACGAGCCGATGGTGCTCGGCGACACCGACGTCGCCACGCTGCGCGCCGACCTGATCCCGTCGGGCTACCTTCCGACTCCGCGCGTCCCAATGCGCAAGCTGTTCTACTCGCCCGACGTGCCGCTCGCTCTGATTGAGGCCGACGAAGCCTGCGCTGCCACTACCCCCGCCTGCCTGGGCCGCGACGCGTTGACGCCGGGCATCGTTCACGACGCCGCCGCACGGATTGCGGTGCCGGTGCTGGTCGTCCAGAGCGCGACCGACACCAGCCCCGCGCCCGACCGCGAGCCCGCCTATTTCGCGGGATCGAGTGATGTTGAATTGCACCGGCTCGAACAGGCCGCGCATTGCCAGAACTTCGCCTCGACCCGCGCAACTCACTGGCGCAGGCTCGATGCGTGGATCGACCGTACCGCCACCAGCGATATTGGAGACACCCGATGACCGGCGAACTCGATCGGCGGGTCGCGATCATTACCGGGGCAGTGGGCGGCATCGGTGCCGCCACTGCGCGGCGTCTGGCGGCGGACGGAGCCCAGGTGGTACTCGCCGATATCGATCAAGCCGCGATCGAGCAGCTTGCCGCGACGATTCCCGGCTCGCAGGCAATCGGTGTCGACCTGACCAGCGAGGCATCGGTCATAGCGCTGGTTGCGGCCACGATCGAGCGCTTCGGGCGGATCGATATCCTCCACAACAACGCTGCAATCCAAAGTGATGCGCAGCGCGGGAAAGACCTCGACGTCGTGGGTCTCGACGTCGCCGCGTGGGACACGGCGATGGCGGTCAATGTCCGCGGCGCCATGCTGACGAGCAAGCATGTCGTGCCGCACATGATCGTCAACGGACGAGGCTCGATCATCCACAGCGCGTCGGGCTTCGGCGTACAAGGCGAGGCGACGCTGACCGCTTATGGCACGTCAAAAGCCGCGCTAATCCAGCTCAACCGTATGATCGCCACCCAGTATGGCAAGCAGAACGTCCGCTCGAACTGCATGGTAATCGGCTTCGTGCTGACTCCCATGGCAATCGCGTCGACCCCGGACGTGGTCAAGGATATCCTGCTCTCGCATCATCTGACCCCCGCGCTCGGCCAGCCCGAGGACATCGCCGCGCTGGTTGCCTTTCTCGCCAGTGACCAAAGCCGGTTCATCACCGGAGCGGCGATTCCGATCGATGGCGGCGTGACCGCGCATCAGCCGAGCTATGCCGACTTCCAGAAACTGTTCGCAGCGATGGGCAGCGGCAAACTCTAGTTGCGGAACCCCGGCGGTTCCGGTCGATTACTCGATCAGGGAGAGAGCAGTTATGAATCACGTTGCCAAGATCATTGAAATTATCGGCACGTCCGAAACCGGAATCGAGGACGCGATCCAGACCGCCATCGATCGCGCCGCCAAGACCGTCGATCATCTGCAGTGGTTTCAGGTGACCGAGATACGTGGCGCGATCAAGGATCAGCAGATCGAGCGCTATCAGGTGATGTTGAAAGTCGGTTTCGCGCTCGAAGCGGGGAGAGACGCGGCCTGATCTGGCGGCAGGTCGCGGCGGTTCGGTACGACGCGATCACGCCATCGCCGTGGCCATGAAGTCGAGCAGGTCGGCATAATGCGGCTGGTGCGACAGCCCGCCGCCCGAAATCGAGATATTCTCGCCGGTGATGTAGCGGCTCTCGTCCGAGGCGAGGAAGGCGACGAGCGCGGCGATGTCGTCGGGGACGCCGAACTCGGGCGTCAGGATATGGCGCTTGATGATGTCGGCGAGGCCGGGAACCGTGTTGCTCAGCGCCTCGGTCAGCACGACGCCGGGCGCAACCGAATTGCAGCGAATGTTCTGCCTGCCATGCTGGGTCGCGATATATTTGGTCATCGTGATGATGGCACCCTTCGACGCGCCATAAGCGATGCGCGCCAGATCACCCGCCGAGCCGCTGTTCGATGCCGTATTGATGATCGAGCCGCCGCCGCTTTTGACCATGTGCGGGATGGCAAACTTGCAGCCGAGCAGATAGCCGCGCAGGTTGATGTCGATGATCTCGTCCCAGATCGCGATCGGGATCGTGACTGCGTCGGTGTCCTGCTGTGCCTTCACAGGATCGGTCATCGCGGCGTTGTTGTGGAGAATATCGAGCCGCCCGAAGCGCGCTACCGTCGCCTCGACCATCGCTTCGACCGAAGCCGGGTCGGCAGCGTCGAACCGGAACGCCAGTGCGGCGTCGCCATGGGGCTCGGCTGCCGCCTTGGCGGCGTGCTCGACGACATCGGCGACAGTCACGCTTGCGCCCTCGGCAACGAAGCGCCGGACGACCGCCGTGCCGATCCCGCCGCCGCCGCCGGTGACGATCGCGACCTTGCCTTGTAGCCGCTTGTGCATGGCCTCAGCCCCCCGTGAACAGCTTGTTGAAGTCGACGAACGCCGTCAGCCGCGTCTTGCGATCGGCAAGCTGCTGCGGGATTTTCTCCTGCCCCGGACCGTCGGCAACGATCTGCACCGGCTCGCCGGCGAGCAGCCCGGCCAGCGCGTTATGCGTGACGTCCGCAGGATCGTAGGCCGACGTAATATCGAAGCCTTCGGGCACCGTGCGCAGCAGCATCGGCGTCGCCATCATCGGGGCGGCGATCGCGATCACATCGATGCCGCGCTCATGATATTCCGCCCACAACGACTCGGCGAAGGTGATCTCGAAGGCCTTGGTCGCCGCATACATGACGAGATTGGGCTGGCCGCCAAGCCCGGCACCCGAAGCCATGACGATGATGCCGCCCGAGCCGCGCTCGAGGAAGCGCTTGCCGAAGCCGCTGGCGGCGTCGATCAGCGTCGAGACGTTGAGCCGCACGAGCCGATGCGCGCCGTCAACAGGATCCTCGAAGAAGCGCGAGAAGTTGTCGGCTCCGGCGTTGGAGATGTAGAGCCCGACATCGAGACCCGCGGCCGCGGCGACGATGCTGCTGCCCGCGCCGGGCGCACTCAGATCGAGGGTCAATGTCCGGCAGACGATGCCGTGTTCGGTAGAGAGGCGCTCGGCGAGCGTGGCCAGCGCGTCGGGACGCCGCGCCACGAGCAGCAGGTTGATCCCTGCCGCAGCAAGCTCGCTAGCGAAACAGGCTCCCGTGCCCTCGGACGCACCGGCAATTACTGCCCACGGGCCATAACGCGCCGCGAAGGCGGCAGTATCGAGCGACAATCGGTCGAGCGAGCGCACCGGTTATGCTGGTCGCGCCGCGGCGCGAGCCTTGGCCGCCTCGATCCCCCGGAATACCGCGGTCGTGTTGCCCGCGCCGGCATAGAACAGCAGGAACAGCGGGATGAAGTCGAGCTGCTCGTCGGTGAACTCCTCGTTGACCAGCGCCCCCGCCATCTGAATTTCGACGAGGTCCTGCCGCCCGAGCATCGCCGTCGCGCCGAGCACCATCAGCCGCTTGTCGCGGATCGACATCGCCGGATTGCCCCACAGCTTGCCGAACTGGTTGGCGACGATCTCCTGGTTGAACGGCCGGTCCTTGTATGCGAGCACCATCGCGGACGAGCCCGGCCCGTAAACGGCGTCGAACACCTCGAGACCCTTGCTCCATTCGTCGTCGGTCACGCTTTCTCTCCCATTACATCGTTCATCCCGACGACCGCCTGATCGGTCGCGATCGCGAGTTCGGCAAGCGGCAGCCTGATGCCAAATGTTCGCCCAAGGTCGAGCGCCGCCTCGAGATCCTTGACCATCAGCGTGCGGGTATATTCTCGGATGCCGGCTTCCTTCGGATCGATCAGCGGATCGGGCCGGCTCATCAGCATCATCGGCCCGCCAACGCCGCCAGAACTGTCCTCGATGACCTTCGACAGCTGGTTCACATCGACCCCGGCGTTGCGGCACAGGACGGCGGCTTCATAGCCGGCGCGAAGGCAGCCATAGACGACGACGTTGCGCGCGATCTTGGCCGCCATTCCTGCGCCCGCCGGTCCCATATGGGCGACGGCCAGCGCGAAGCCGTCGAGTACCGGACGGACCGCGGCGATCGCCTCGTCGCTGCCGCCGACGAGGCATACCAGCCCGTTCTCGCGCGCCTTCTGCCCGCCGGTCACACCGCTGTCGATCAGGCCGACCCCGGCGGCATCGGTCAGCTTGCGGATCTCGCCGAGGTCGGTCAGCGACACCGTCGCGAGCAGCACGACGTTGAGCCCCGGCCGTGCAGCAGCGAGCACGCCGTCGGGGCCGGAGAGGACATCGATGGTCTGCCTGGCGGAGACGACCGCGATCAGCACCGTATCGGCCGCTTCGGCCAGCACTTTGGGGCTCGCGCTGATCGGCGGACAATCCGGTATCGACCCAGTCGCGTCCGCCCTGACGTCATACACCGCCGCCAGCTGCCCCGACCGTGCAAGGCAGGTCGCGACGCCCGCACCGATCATCCCCAATCCGATTACGCCTGCTGTCGCCATCATGCTTTCCTATTATTGATCGAGCCGGGGACGAACAGCGCCCGCAATGCCCGTTGGCTTGCGAGGTCGACCGCTGACGCCGCGAAATATTGATCGATACCGCCCCATTGTACCGCGACCTGATCGAGCGCGGCGTCGAGGAACTCAGGGCGCACCCCGACGAGGGCGTCGATCACTGGCTGGCTCGGTACGAAGCCGAAGCTGTCCATGAAGCCGCGCTCGATCGAACCCTGGATGGTCATGTTGCGGGCGAAGACGGCTGACTTCAGATAGTCGGCGATGATCTCCTCGCGCGGCACGCCGAGAAGCTGGAGCAGCAGTGCGACCGCGACGCCGGTGCGGTCCTTGCCCGCCGTGCAATTGATCAGCGCCGGGATCGTACCGCCGAGCAGCGCTTCGGCAAGCTCCGGCCAGTACCGCATCAGCGCCGCGGGCATCGCAGCATAGTTCTGGCTCATCACCACGACACCCGCTTCGGGATTGGAATTGTCGCGCAGCAAATCCCACTGGGTCGTGGCTGCCGCGCGCAGGTCGTTGTTCATGTCGAAGTGATGCCAGCGGCAACCCTCGGCCTGCCAGTCGTGAGGGCTTTCGGCGCGCTCCCCTGCCGAACGCAGATCGAAGATGGCGCGGATTCCGAGCGCGCGCAGTTCGTCGCGATGTGCCCGATCGAGGTTCTTCGGCCCTTCTCCGCGCAGCAGGATGCCGGGCGCGAGCCGGTCGCCAGCTGCCGTCGGCAGGCCGCCCAGGTCACGGAAGTTGAGGTCGGATAACGCCATCGTTTACTCTCGAGACGCCGGATAGGACGGGATCACGGCAGACAACTGCGCGCGCAAGTCGGGACGCATCCAGACATGCTCGACATAATGGCCGAGCAACGCGCGCTCGTCGGTGTAGGCGAAGCGCATCAGGTCGCCCATCGCCCCGTACCATGCGATCGGGTGCGCCGCGGTATCGATTGACGCCATATGCGCGTCATAATCCGCAAGGGTTCCGTCGATCCGGCAGGCAATGTGGTGAAAACGAATGGCAAAACCGCCGCCGGAAAGCACCGCGCTGAACAGTGGCGCGGTGTCGCCCTGCGGCTCGATCAACTCGATCTCGACACCGCCGACCAGTGCCAGCGCGATCCTCAGCCGGGCATCGTCGGACTGGATCAGCCCCGGCGTGTCATTGGCAAAGACATGAAAGGCGGGCACGCCATAGTCGTCGCGAAACACACTGAGCGCGCGCTCCATGTCGTTGGTGACGTAAGCGATCTGGTTGTGACGCGCGTTCGGCCTGAAGAACATCAGTTCGCCGCCATCTTGCCGCCATCGATCACCAGCGTATCGCCGCTGTGATAACGCGACAGGTCGCTGGCGAGATACACCACCGCGCCCCACACGTCCTCGGGATTGCCGGCGCGGCCGAGCGGGGTCTTTTGCGCGACCATGTCGGTCAGCACCTTGCCGACGGCGGGATCGGCCATCGTCATTTCAGTGACGAAAAAGCCCGGTGCGATCACATTGCAGCGCACCCCTTTAGGACCGAGCTCGGCGGCAAGCGTCTTGGCCAGCGAATTGAGCGCGCCCTTGGCGATCGCGTAATGCGCCATGGTCGGTACGCCCTGAAAAATCGAGCCGCTGCCGCACAGGATCATCGATCCGCCCGGGTCGCCCG
Organism: uncultured Sphingomonadaceae bacterium; assembly: GCA_964247215.1. GTDB lineage: Bacteria > Pseudomonadota > Alphaproteobacteria > Sphingomonadales > Sphingomonadaceae > Polymorphobacter_B. The sequence goes on along the minus strand of CAXTTR010000059.1, from coordinate 2,559 downwards.
CGTCGGCGCGAGCGATCATGTGCTTGGCCACCTCGCGCAGCGTGAATACCGCGCCGTGAAGGTTGACTGCGAGCAGGTCGTGATAAATGCGCGAGGTCATCTGATGGAACGGTGCCTGCGTCGCGATCCCGGCGTTCGCGACGACCGTGTCGATCCGGTCCATTGCCGCAAGCGCACACTCGACACCGCGGACGATGCTCGCCTCATCGGAGACGTCGATACTGTCGGCATGCACGCGTCCACCGAACGCGCGCAGTTTGTCAGCGGCGCGGTCGTTGGCGTTGGCACGGCGGCCCCAGATTACCAGGTCGCTCCCAGCGCGCGCCAGTCCTTCGGCGAAGGCATAGCCCAGCCCACTGTTGGCACCGGTCACCAGCGCCACCTTTCCGGTCAGGTTGAACAGGTTCTCCATGAGTGCTCCGCTGCGGACGCCTTGACTAGGCCCGCGAGCGTTGGCGTTCGCATATCTTGCGGTAGGGCAAGGCGCGGTCCTACCCCGGTTTAAGCGAAGCCGGGAGAGGTCAATGAGCAGTTTGGACAGCCGGAGCAACGTCATCGACATCATCGATATGCGCGCGCCCGTGCTCAGCGATCTGCAGCAGGCAGCGCTGGCCGGTGCCGCGCAAGTGCCGCTCGTCTTCACCGCCGATACTTTTCTCGATGCCGCGCGTGCCAGAACCGGGCTTTCGGATTTTGGTCCGATGGACTTCGTCGAGCGGCTGGAAGTCTGGTGCGAGGCGATCGAGGAGGACGAGTTCCTTTCCCCCGTCGGACGCGCCGGCCTGTGGACGATGATCCTGCGCTATGCCTGCGACCGGCTCCGCGTCGAGGACATGGTCCGCCAGCATCCCGAAATCCTCGACATCGTCATCGACCGCCCGATCATCGTCGCCGGGCCGCCGCGGTCGGGCACGACACATCTGCTCGGGCTGTTGTCAGCGGACAGCCGCCTGCGGTCGCTGCCCTGGTGGGAAGCGACCGCGCCGATTCCGACCGATGCCGATGTGCCGGCCAGCCACGACCTCAATCCTCGCCGGACGCGTGCGGATGCCGGCTGGCGCGAGTTCGAAGCGCTGCTGCCGTTGATGGCCTATATGCACGAATTCTCCGCCGACCATGTCAGTGAGGACATCGAGCTTCAAGCGCTCGATTTCTCGTCGTACCTGATCGAGTGGCTCGCGCTGGTCCCGCGCTGGCGTGACTATTATCTAAGCCACGATCAGGCGGGCACCTATGCCTATCTCAAAAAGAGCTTGCAGGTCCTGACGTTTCTGAGCGGGCCCAACCGTTGGGTGATCAAGTGCCCGCAGCACATGGAGCAGCTGCCGGCGCTCCGTGCGACCTTTCCCGACGCGACTTATGTCATCACCCACCGCGACCCGGTCGCATCGATCCGCTCGACGCTGTCGATGTGGCTCTATGCCTCGCGCGTGTTACGGACGAAATCCGATCCCGAGGAGCCCAAGAGCTACTGGATCGACCGTTACAAGACATTGCTGACGCGCTGCGTGCGCGATCATCATCTGCTTCCGCCCCAGCAGACGGTCGACGTCTATTTTCACGAGTGGATCGGCAATCCCGACGACGTCCTGCGCGAGATTTATGCCAAGGCCGGCCTCGCGCTCGATGCGACGCCCTTGGCCAAGCTGCACGCCTATCACGCCGCGAACGATCCGGGCGTGAAGGGCCGCGTGCGCTTCAATCTGGAGCGCGATTTCGACATCAGCGCCCAAGAGATACGCGACCAGTTCGGCTTCTATTTCGACCGCTTTCCGGTTCGACCGGAAGTTAATTGAGCGTCAGGAGAGTGCCCGTGATTGAGATCAACGTTGTCAAGCGCGACGGTACGGTCGGCAGCGTTACCGCCATCGAGAGCCTGTCGCTGATGGAAACACTGCGCAATGCCAGCTTCGACGAGTTGCTGGCGCTGTGCGGCGGCTGCTGTTCGTGCGCGACCTGCCATGTCCATGTCGACGACGCGACTCTCGCTAAGCTTCCACCGATGAGCGCCGACGAGAACGACTTGCTCGACAGCTCGGAACATCGCGATGCCAACAGCCGGTTGAGCTGCCAAATCCAGGTCAGCGTAGCCATCGCTGGCGCGACCGTGACGATCGCGCGGGAAGACTGATGCGCGAACCTTCAGGGCCGCTACCTCGCGCACTCTACTTTCAAGCCAAATAGATGAGACAGATTTCGCTCAATCTGTTACATTGCTGAGGCAGGCCATACAGAATAGGTCGGATCATGGGTGAGGATGACTGGTGGGCGGTTGCCCGCTCGGAGGAGGTAACCGGCACTAGGCCGATCAGCGTCGATCTCGGCGAGCAGCCGGTCGTGCTGTGGCGCGATGCTGCTGGCATCGTCCGCGCGCTCGAGGATCGCTGCCCGCATCGCCGCGCCCCGTTGTCGCTCGGCTGCATTCTCGCGAGCGGCGCAATCCAGTGCGGTTACCACGGCTGGACTTATGACGGTGCCAGCGGCCGACTGGTCGATATCCCCAATCTTAAAGGCGAGCGGAAATATCCGCCGCTCTACCGCGCTGTCGCCTTCGCCGTC
>CAXTTR010000058.1:6379-11668 GCA_964247215.1 uncultured Sphingomonadaceae bacterium | reverse complement strand
CGGAAGGGTCGAGCTATTACCGGCATTTCTACATGGGGCTGATCCGCGAGGACGGCACACCGAAGCTGGCGCTCGAGCACTTCGCCAAACACACGCCGGCAATGGGCCTGATGCAGTGGTTTCACTTTGAGGACCCGCGGCTCGACGAGGCGGTGCGCTGGATGAAGCAGCTCGGGGTCACGCACCTGCGTACCGGGCTGTCGTGGTCCGACAGCTTCCGCCCCGGCGCGCTTGACTGGTTCGACCGGCAGATGGAGGCACTGAGCGCGTTCGAGACGACGGTGACGTTCTGCTTCACGCCCGAGGAAATGGGGATCGAACCGCACCACACCAGCGCGCCGCGCGAGCCGCAGGCTTTCGCCGACTTTTGTGCCGCGATGATCGAGCGCTACGCCCCCGCGCAGGCGCTTCCCTTGCGACTGGCGGCGCGGGCATGAGTACGGCGCGCGCCATCAATATCGGCGTTGTCGGCGTCGGCAACTGCGCCAGTTCCCTGATCCAGGGCCTGGCGCATTACGGCGCGGGCAGCAACGATTCTGTCGGGTTGCTGCATCCCGAACTCGGCGGTTACCGGCCGAGCGACATCCGCGTCGTCTCGGCGTGGGACGTCGACAAGCGCAAGGTCGGCCGCGACATCTCAGCGGCGATATTCGCCAAGCCGAACTGTACCGCGGTGTTCTGCGCGAACGTGCCGCCGTCGGGCGCGGTCGTCCGCATGGGCAAGGTCCTCGACGGCGTCGCGCCGCACATGGCGAACTTCGCCGACGACCGCACCTTCCTCGTCGCCAATGACCGCGAGCCGGAGAAGGCCGAGGTCGTCGCGGCACTCCGCGACACCCGCACCGACGTGCTGGTCAATTACCTGCCGGTCGGGTCGCAGCGCGCCACGGAATTCTACGCTGACTGTGCGTTGGCGGCACGGGTGGCGTTCGTCAACAACATCCCGGTGTTCATCGCCAGCGACGCCAGCTGGGCGCGGCGCTTTGCCGACGCGGGCGTGCCGCTGATCGGCGATGATATCAAGGCGCAGCTTGGCGCGACGATTGTTCACCGGGTGCTGACCGACCTGTTCCGCAAGCGCGGCGTGACGCTCGACCGGACCTATCAGCTCAACACCGGCGGCAATACCGACTTCCTCAATATGTCGAGCAAGGACCGGCTGGCGTCGAAGAAGATTTCGAAGACCGAGGCGGTGCAGTCGGTCGCCGATCACCGGCTTGACGACGACAATATCCACATCGGTCCGTCGGACTATGTCGCGTGGCAGAACGACAATAAGGTCTGCTTCCTGCGCATGGAGGGCCAGTTGTTCGGCGGTGTGCCGATGAACCTCGAACTGCGGCTGTCGGTCGAGGATAGCCCTAATTCGGCGGGCGTTGCGATCGACATGATCCGCTGCGCCAAGCTGGCGCGGGATCGCGGCCTTGGCGGCGCGATCGACGCGGCTTCGGCGTATTTCTGCAAGCACCCGCCGCACCAGGTCACCGACGACGCGGCCTACGAAGCGCTCGAAGCCTTCATCGCCGGAGCGCGCCGTTGACGCCTGCTATGATGCGCTCGGCGGTGGTGACCGGGCCGGGCGAGGTGCGGATCGAGCAGGTGCCGCTGCCGCAACCGGGGCCGGGGCAGGTCCGCATCAAGCTCGAAGGCTGCGGCGTCTGCGCCTCGAACCTGACGCCGTGGGCGGGGCCCGAGTGGATGCAATATCCTACCGCCCCCGGCGCGTTGGGTCACGAAGGCTGGGGCATTGTCGACGCGCATGGTGACGGCGTGGAGCCGCTCCAGGTTGGTGACCGGGTGGCAGCGCTGTCGTACAACGCTTACGCCGAATACGACCTCGCCGACGCCGCCGCGGTAATCAAGCTGCCGGCGGCGCTCGACGGTGTAGCGCTGCCCGGCGAGCCGCTCGGCTGCGCGCTCAACATTTTCCGGCGCAGCGGCATTCACGCCGGGCAGACGGTGGCGATCGTCGGCATCGGCTTTCTCGGCGCGATCCTGACGCGGTTGGCGACCGACGCCGGAGCGCGTGTCATCGCGATCTCGCGCCGGGCGTTCTCGCTCGATATCGCCCGGCAGTTCGGCGCGGCCGAGACGATTGCGATGGACGATCACTACGCGATCATCGAACAGGTCCGTCAGCTGACCGGCGGCGTGTTCTGCGACAGGGTCATCGAGGCGGTCGGCAAGCAGTGGCCGCTCGATCTCGCCGGCGAACTTGTCCGCGAGGGCGGGCGGCTGGTGATCGCGGGGTACCACCAGGACGGGCCACGGCAGGTCAACATGCAGATGTGGAACTGGAAGGGCATCGACATCGTCAGCGCCCACGAGCGCGACGCAACCGTCAACCGGCGCGGCATCGGCGAGGCGGTTGCGGCGGTCGCATCGGGCAAGCTCGACCCAAGCGCGCTGTACACGCACCGCTACCCGCTTGAGCAGCTCGGCGAGGCGCTCGACGCCACGCGCGACCGGCCCGACGGTTTCCTCAAGGCGCTGATCACGCTGTGAGCGGCTGGTGACAAGCCGCCCCCGTGTCGGCTTCCTCGGCGTCGGTTGGATCGGCCGCAACCGCATGGCGGCGATGGTGCAGACCGGACTGGTCGAGGTCGCTGCGATCGCTGACCCGTTCGACGCCAATGCCGACGCGGCAATGGCGCTTGCACCCGGCGCGACCCGCGTCGCCACCCTCGACGACTTGCTCGACCTGAACCTCGACGGCCTCGTCATTGCCACACCCAGCGCCATGCACGCCGGGCAGTCCACCCGCGCGCTGAACCGCGGCGTCGCGGTGTTCTGCCAGAAGCCGCTCGGGCGCGATGCCGCCGAGACCCGCGCCGTTGTCGATGCCGCGTGCGCCGCCGACCGGCTGCTCGGCGTCGACCTGTCGTACCGGCACACCGCCGCGATGACGCAACTCGCGCCGCTGGTCCGCGGCGGCGAACTCGGGACCATCTTCGCGGTCGACCTCGTCTTCCACAACGCCTACGGCCCCGACAAGCCGTGGTTCTACGATCCCGCGCAGTCGGGCGGCGGCTGCGTCATCGATCTCGGTGTTCACCTGATCGACCTCGCGCTGTGGGCGCTCGACTTCCCCGAGATTGCCACGGCTCACAGCGCGCTGTTCGTACAGGGCCAGCCGCTGACCGACCGTGCGCGGCAGGTGGAAGACTATGCGACCGCGACATTGCAGGTCGCGGGCGGTCCCGTCGTCCGCCTCGCCTGCTCGTGGCGGCTGCAGGCCGGGTGCGACGCGGTGATCAGCGCGGCATTCTACGGCACACAGGGCGGTGCAGGCTTCCACAACGAGCGCGGCTCGTTTTACGACTTCACCGGGGAGCGCTATGCGGGCACGCAACGCACCACCTTGTCGTCACCGCCTGACGACTGGGGTGGCCGTGCCGCCGCCGGCTGGGCATCACAGCTGGCGAGCGGCGCCCGATTCGACCCAGCGGCAGCGCATTACGTCGAAGTCGCCCGCGTCCTCGACCGCATCTACGGCACTCGCTGAGCGGCTGAAAGGCGACGCAAAAGCGACAGGTACAACATCGAATCTTCGAGTAATTTGAAGAACTTACCCAGTTACGAATCGGTCGGCTGAACCCTATGCGAGCCCGCCTGTTGTGGCGGGGAAGGCCCAGGTGAGCCCTGACTTATCGATTGAACAGCGTTTGTAATAACCAAATCAGCACGTTTGTCAAGCTCGCCCAAGGCTCCGTCCGCCTGCTTCACCACCAGCTTCCACCGCAGCGACGCCTTACCCCGGTTGCGACACCGGCCCGCGCGGTCTAGGCGATCCGGCACAATGCCATCGGCGTTCTTTCCAACTCCGTCCGAACGACGTCGCGCCGCAGTCTTCCTGCTGATCGTCGCGTTGCATGCGCTCGTCGCGTGGCTGGCGTTCCTGCACAAGCTGACGGTGCTGAAGCCGCCGGTGCCGAAGGTGTTCAACCTCATCCCGATTCCCGCGCCGACGCCGACACCCGAGCCGGTCAGGAAGCCGACTCCGAAGCCGAAGCAAAAAGTCGCGGGCGCATCGCCGAAGCCCGCCGCCCGTCCGCCCGCGGCAGTGAAACCCACCGCGAAGCCGGCACCCAAGCTGTTCGGCACCGAGCTGTTCGAGGCTGTCGACATCACCAAGCTGCCCAATCACAGCAAGGACAACGCTCCCCCCGACGCCATCGCCGACAGCGGCACCGGCAAGGACAGCAAATCGGTTTACGGCCCGACGCTGGGCGGCGGCGGCGGTGGCGGCGAGCCGTTGTACAACGCCGAGTGGTACCCGCGCGAACCGACCCACGCCGAGCTCGCCGGGTATCTGCCGAACGGGGCGCCACCGGGCAGTTGGGCCGAGATCGCCTGCCGCACGGTCGAGAAGTTCCGTGTCGAAGACTGCCGCGAGCTCGACGAATCGACTCCCGGCGGCGGCTTGGCGCGCGCCATGCGGCAGGCTGCGTGGCAGTTCCACGTGCGCCCGCCGCGCGTCGGCGGTCACACGCTGGTCGGTGCGTGGGTGCGCATCCGGTTCGACTTCACACGCGATGGCGACAAGGACGGCAGTTAGACTGAAATCTCGTTGAAGCCGAACCGTCGACCAGATTTGAGCGAAATCGACGCTAGCGAGCAGCGGTGCGAGGATCAGCCGAGTTCGAGTTGGCGCTGCTGGTGCGATAGCCGCCACTCGCCGAGATCGGCAAGCATCGCGCGTGCGGCGGCTTCGATACCGTCGGCGGTGCGCGACAGCGTCACCGGTCCGGCGCTTACCGCGGCGGCAATCGCCGCGAGATGGTCAGCGGTGACCAGCGAGCGCGCCGCGGTGCCGGCAAAGTCGCCCTGAACGCGAATCCCGAAGAACGCCGTGCCGATCGCCGGCAGCCCGGCCGACAGCGCGACGAAGGCGGCGGCGTGCCCGGCGGTCCACGCGTGGTCGATGAAATATGCCGCGATGAAGCTGATGCAGCTCAGGCACGAGGCGATGAACAGCAGCGACCCGGCGCTGTGCAAGCGGTGATCGAGGCTGTGGATGACCGCGGCGCTGCTGCGGTGATAGGCGACCTGCGGGTCGATATCCTCGCCGACGATCAACTGCGTCAGCTGGCGGACATTACCCGCGAGTTTGCCTGACGGCATGCCGATGCTGCGCCAGATGCCCGCGGCGTACCAGTCGACCCAGCTGCCCGCGCCGCGCGAGGTCGGGCGCAGGTCGGGCTGCGCGATGCCGACGAGGCTGAGGATCGCCATCGGCCGCAGCCGCTCGGCAAGCTGGCGGTAGTCGAGCCAGCGGCGGTGCCAGTT
>CAXTTR010000058.1:0-6369 GCA_964247215.1 uncultured Sphingomonadaceae bacterium | reverse complement strand
ACACCGATGCGGGTGTTGATGACAAAGCCGCCGATGATCGCCAGTTCCGAGAAGGCCAGCCAAAGCTTGTCCTGCGGCAATAGCAGTCCCGACAGCCCGAGCAGCACGGCGACGGCCCCGGCGATGAAGTTGAAGATGTGCCCGCTGCGGTAGCTTTGCGCGAAATGCGCCGCAAGCCGGTCGCTCCACGCATAAGCGCCGCGCCACACCGCCGTCTGTTGCATGATCTGCGCGAAGGGGTGCGCGATCGTCTCGAACGCGTGCCACTCGTCGTCGGCGCTGGCGAGGTACGCCGGCACCATCATCGCCGAGCGCCCGAGCCGCCGTGCGCCTGCCGCCGCCAGCAGCAACGGATATTCAACCCGCGGCTTGAAGCGGCGCTGATGCTCGTGCTGAAACGCCGCAAGATGCGCTCGCTCGGCCGCATCGCGCGGCGGCGCGAGCAGATGATCAATAAGCGCATCGAAGCCGAAATCGTCGAGGACGCGCGCGGCAAACCCGTCCATCCGCGTCTGCAGCAGATGCGGATCGTGCGCGCTCCAGATCAGCATCGTTGGCTGGCTCGCGTCGACGGGCACGTGGATCACCGGCGCGCCGCGGCGCAGCGCATGCTCGACAACTTCGGCGGTACCGCCCGCGCCGCGCGCCGGCAGCCCGTCCCAGACCGCGATCAGCACATCGCAATGCGCCACCGTTGCCCGGCCAGCAAGCGCATACGCCGACGGCACCTCGCCGCGTTCGCACGGCAGTTCGAGCACGCGCGCCGCCCGCGCGAGCAGCCGTTCGAACTCGGCGAGCGAGCCCACGCCGGTAAAGTCTTCGCAATAATGGTGCCGGTGGAACGGCAGCACCGCGTAAAGCTCGTAGCCGAGGTCGAGCGCAGCATCGGCGGCGATCTGGTCGGCACCCTCCGCTAGCGGACAGACCAGCCGCGGTGCGAACGCGACCGGCGCGAAGGCGTCGGACTTGGCGGCATGAAGACGTGCTGCCGCGTCGCGGAGATGCAGCAGCGCATGGTGCAGGCGCGGACGGAGCCCGGCGCTGTCGCCGAGCGCCGCAGGCCGGTGCCCGGTAACACCGACATTAAGGCAGAACGGAATGGTCGGTGCCCGATCAGCGAACGCCGGGGTACCGTCTCCGGCAAGCGATTTGGCTGTCATCCGTTTCCCCGCAGACCCGTCCATAGCGGGTGTCGACGTTAGTCGCCGTTAACGCAACGATCTTCGGCATTTCACCCCATTTTACAACCTACCGGCTGTGCTGCATGGCCGCCCGCCGCTGATCGCGATGACGATCAAGCTACTGTCAACGCATCCCCGGACAGACTATACGAAGCAGAGTCGAGGCACGGGGGTGCATATGGGCATACGGACGAAGTTCAATCTGCTGCTGGCGTTCGTCGCGGTGCTCGGCGTGGGGCTGTTCTGGCTCGCCTCGATCCCGTTCCTGCGCGTCGTCACCAACGAGGAAGTGCTGCAGAGCTCGCGCATTATGATGGAGAGCGCCGCGGGCGCGCGCAAATACACCTCCGAGCAGATCACCCCGCTGCTCAACGAGGACATGAAGCTGCATTTTCATCCGCAGGCGGTCGCGGCGTTCGCGGCAAAACGCAACTTCGATGTCTTGCACGCCAAGTTCGCCGACTACCGCTACCGTGAAGCGGCGCTCAACCCGACCAATCCCGAAGACCGCGCGGTCGAATGGGAAGCCGACATCATCAACGACTTCCGGGCGCATCCGGACAAGGTCGAGATCAGCGCCGAGCGCAACACCCCGACCGGACCGATGCTCGACCTTGCCCGGCCCCTGGTCAACAAGGCGGCGTGTCTGGAGTGCCACAGCACGCCGGGCGCTGCCCCGGCAACGATGATCGCGCTCTATGGCAGCCAGAACGGCTTTGGCTGGAAGCCCAATGACATCATCGGCGCGCAGATCGTGTCGGTGCCGATGTCGGTCCCCAATGCCCGGGCCGAGCGCGTCCGCGAGCTGTTCGTGCTGCCATTCCTCGGTGTGTTCGCGCTGCTGTTCCTGCTACTCAACCTGTTGCTCGACCGCATGATCCTGACGCCGATCAACCGCATCGCCAGGATGGCGGAGGCGGTCAGCCTCGGGCAGGCCAATGTCCCCGAATACGAGCATCGCGGCAAGGACCAGGTCGCGGCGCTGTCGGCATCGTTCAACCGCATGCGCCACAGCCTGCAGGAAGCGCTGCGGATGCTTGGCGAACAATGACGGCCGGGTGAGCACTTACTTTCTCAGCTATTCGCGCAGCGACGAGGTCATCGCGCTGCGTTTCGCTAACGACCTCATCGCTGCCGGGGTGCCGGTGTGGGTCGACCAGTATGACATCCGCCCGAGCCAGCACTGGGACCGCGCCGTCGAGGAGGCGGTGCTGGGCTGCACCGGGCTGATCGTCATGCTGTCGCCGCGGTCGGCAGCGTCGCCCAATGTCGCCGACGAGGTCAGCGTCGCGATCGAGCGCGGCAAGGCGATCATTCCTATCCTCGTCGAGAAGTGCAACGTGCCGCTGCGCATGACGCGGATGCAGTTCATCGACGCGACGACCGACTATGCTCGTGCGCTGCAGCGCTGCCTTGCCGAGATCAGCCGCAAGGCGGCGGCATCTGGCGAGGAAAGCGCCGAACCGGTTGTAGATTTGGCGGTACCGGTAGCACCAGCACCGGTGACGGCACCGCAGCTGTCGTCGACGGTGACGGACTTGGCGACACGGCGGCTGACGCCGCTGGTCGGGCCGATCGCCGCGGTGCTTGTCAGGACTGCGGCGGCCCAGGCGACCTCCGAAGCCGAACTGTACGAGGCGCTGGCGGGCAAGATTCCGAACGCTGCGCAGCGCGACGCTTTCCTGAGATCGGTGCCGCGCGCCATCAGCAAGGCACCCGCAGCTAAGCTGGCCCTAGCGGCAAATGCCGCAGCGCCCCTGCTCGCACCGGATGAAGTCGACCGGATGGTGGTGGTGCTGACGCGCCATCTCGGGCCGATCGCGACGCATGTGGTTCGGCGCGAGCAGAAAGTGTCGGCATCGGCGGACGATCTGTACCGGCGGCTGGCGAACTTGCTGCCGAACGAGCGCGCCAGGGCCGATTTCCTCAAGCAGCGGGACTAGCCCGAGGGCGACTACGGCTGGACCGGCTCGCTGGCCGGTCCGCCCACGGCCTGCACCAGCGCCGTATAATCCCCAAGCTGCGCCGCCCGCGCCTGGATCAGCTGCAACGACGTTTGCGCCGCGGTGGCGTTGGCGAGCAATGTCGTCACCCGGTCGACGCTGCCGAGCTCGGCCTGGCGCAGCGTGAAGCGCAGGCTTTGCTGCGCGGCGGCGTCGGCGCGGATGGTGGCGGCGACGAGCGCCGCGTCGGTGTGCAGCGCGGTCAGTGCGTCGGCAACGTCGCCGAACGCGGCCAGCACGGTGCTGCGGTACTGCGCCTTGGCCCCGTCCAGGGCAGCTTCGGCGGCGCGCTGCTGGTGGCGGAGCTGGCCGCCGTGGAACAGCGGCTGGGTCAGGCCGCCGATGATCTGCCAGAATGGATTGCCGTTGCGGAACAGGTCGGCGAAGTTCGGCGACGCACCGCCTGCCGCCGCGCTCAGTACAATCGCGGGCAGCCGTGCCGCGATGGCGACTCCGACATCGGCGCTCGCGCCGTGCAGCTGCGCCGCGGCGGCACGGATATCGGGGCGCTGGCGGACCAGCTCGGACGGCAGCCGCAGCGGCACCTGCGCGGGCAAAGTCAGCTGGCCCAGATCGACCGTGGCGGGCAGCGGCAGCGACGGCTCGCGGCCGAGCAGGATCGACAGCGCCGCCTGGCTGTGCGCCAGCGCACGTTCGAGCGGCGGGATCGCGGCCTCGGACTGGCCGAGCGCGGCGGCCTGCGTCGCCACATCGGCCAGCCCGACCGCGCCGAGTTGCTGGCGGCGCTGAAACAGGGTCAGCGACGACGCATTGAACCCCGCCGCGCGCTTTGCCGCCGCAAGCTGCTGGCGCAGCGATGCTTCCTGCAGCGCCGCCTGAACGACATTGGTGGTCAGCGTCAGGCGGGCGGCGGCAGTGCGGAAGAACTGCGCCTCCCCCGCCGCGCGCGTCGACTCGATCCGCCGCCGGTTGCCGCCGAACAGGTCGAGCGGATAATTGATGCTGACCTGCGCGGTCTGCAGGTTGAACAGAAACGCCTCCTGGTTCAGCACCGGCGACAGATACTGCGAGCTCTTCGAGCGCTCGGTCTGCACGCTGGCATCGATGGTGGGCAGCAGCGCGGCTGACGCGGCGCGGCTCTGCTCGCGCGCCTGGCGCAGCGTCGCCTCGGCGACCTTCAGGTCGCTGTTCGAGGCGAGCGCCATGTCGACGAGGGCGTTCAGCCGCGGGCTGTTATAGGCCGTCCACCAGCGCTGCGGGACTTCGCCCGGAACCGCCTGCATCGGTACCGGCACCGTCGGGGGCGAATAAGCTTGCGTGTCGGGCGGTGCAGGCGGCACGAACTTCGGCCCCACCGCGCAGCCCGAGACGGCCAACAGCGCGATGACCGTCACCCCCGCGCGCATCAGGCGGGCTCCGCCAGCAGCGTCTCGCGCCGCGCGGTTCGCTGGTTAACGCTGGTGCGTCGCGAGAAGATGTCGATCAGCACGGGCAGTACCAGCAGGATCAGCACCGGCGCGAGCAGCGTGCCGCCGACGACGACCAGCGCCAGCGGCTTCTGCACCTGACTGCCGATGCCGTTCGACAGCGCCGCGGGCGCCAGCCCGATGCACGCCGCGAGGCAGGTCATCACCACCGGGCGCAGGCCGTTGGTGCACGCCAGCCGCAGCGCGCGGGCGCGCTCGATGCCCTCGTCGACCGCATTGTTGAACGCGGTCAGCACGATGATGCCGTCCATCACCGCGATGCCGAGTAGCGCGACGAAGCCGATCGCCGCCGATATGCTGAACGCGGTGCCGGTAAAGAACAGCGCCAGCACGCCGCCGACCAGCGCCATCGGCATGACGCTCGCGGCGAGCAGCGTGTCGCGGATCGAGCCGAAGTTGGCGAACAGCAGCACGAGGATGAGCAGCACGCTGATCGGCACGACGATCTCGAGCCGCTCGACCGCGTTCGACAGATTGTCGAGTTCGCCCGCCCATTCGAGGTGGTAGCCGGTCGGCAGCTTGACACGTTGCGCGACGTTGGCCTGTGCTTCAGCGACGGCGCTGCCGAGGTCGCGGTCGCGGACGCTGAACTTGATCGGCACGTAGCGCTCCTGGTGCTCGCGGTAGATGAACGACGCGCCCGAGGTCAGGTGAACGTCGGCGAGCTCGGACAGCGGGACCTGGACGACGCTGCCGTCCGCCGCCGTCGCGCCGACGGTGATGCGCCGAATCGCTTCCAAGCTGCTGCGCTGTTCGGGGCGCAGCCGGACGACGATCGGAAAGTGCCGGTCGGTGTCCGGCTCGTACAGGTCGGTCGTCGCCTGCCCGCCGATCGCGGCGGCGACGGTGCCGTTGATGTCGTCGGTCGACAGGCCGTATCTGGCCGCCTTCTCACGGTCGATGTCGATGCGCACCGTCGGCTGGCCGAGCGAGGCGAAAACGCCGAGGTCGGTGATGCCGTGGACGCGCGCCATGCTGTCCTTGATCTGAGCCGCGAATTTCTCAAGCTTGACGAGGTCGGGGCCGAACAGCTTGACCGAGTTCGCGCCCTTGACGCCCGAGGTCGCCTCCTCGACGTTATCCTCGATGTACTGCGAAAACGAGAAGTCGATACCGGGATAACGCGCCTGCAGGCGGCGGCTCATCTGCGCGGTGAGCTCTTCCTTGCTGATCCCGCCGGGCCAGGTGTCGAAGGGTTTGAGCGGCACGAAATATTCGGAGTTGGAGACGCCGCTCGGGTCGGTGCCGTCGTCGGGGCGACCCTGCTGCGAGACCACGGTGTCGACCTCGGGGTAGCTCGCGATGATACGCCGAATGCCGTTGACCACCGTCTGCCCCTCGGCAAGCGAAATCGACGACGGCAGCGTCGCGCGGATCCACATATTGCCCTCTTCGAGGTGCGGCAGGAACTCGACGCCGAGCGAGCGCACGCCGAGCCCGGCGAGCAGCACGAGCAGCGCCGCGCCGCCGCAGACAATGATGCGGTTCGCCAGCGCGAAGCCGATCGCCGGATCATAAACGCGGCGCAGCTGGCGCAGCACCCACGTCTCGACCTCGCTCAAGCGGTCGGGGAGCAGCAGCGCAGCGAGCACCGGCGACACGGTGAACGTCGCGATCAGCCCGCCGGCGATGGCATAGGCGTAGGTCTTCGCCATCGGTCCGAAGATATGCCCCTCGACCCCGGTCAGCGTGAACAGCGGCAGGAAGCTCGCGATGATGATCGCGGCAGCGAAGAAG